>JAWSUM010000066.1:0-16240 GCA_033549165.1 Methanolobus sp. | reverse complement strand
AACTACGACTGTGCACTCATGAACACTGCACTGAAGTCCGGTAACGAGAAGATCCTCAGGGACCTCCTCATGGCTTCCGACAGGTTCAGAGACCCACAGTCCTACATCCTTGCATACGACAACGCATACAAGGTAGGAGAGGCAATCGTAAAGGACGGAAACGACATATACCTCCGTGCAAAGAACGCTGCAACAGAATGCTGCAACATCCTGAACAACTCCGAAGGTCTCGAAATGACAAAGTTCGAACTCGGCGCACTCGCAAAGGCAACTGCAGAACTCGAGTCACTCTCATCAGAGTCCGAGACATTCATGAGCGACTGTATGGAAAAATTCAAGGCAGAAGTTCCAGTATTCAAGCCAGAGAACTACGCACTCTAAGTGTGAACACACAGGAAAGGAGTTTTCCCCGGAAAACTCCCTTCTTTAAATTTAGATTACCATTTCTGCTTCACAATTCACATTCATGGGCTTGCCGAAAAGCTAAATGGGTCACATAGCCATCATTCTACCTCCAACTCCACAATCATTTTTATGGCATTGTGCAAGTTAGCAGGCTTTCCGGCAAAGCCCCTGAACTAAAATCCTGAACACGGTTTAAGTCTTACATACTCATTTTGATCATTGATATTTAATTCCACTTAGAGGAAAGCATAATCCATCACATCCTCTATGGTAGCTACATATTCCACATCGATGCCTACTTCTTCCTCAATATAGGACTCTGCGTCGACGGCTTCAGAACTCTCATCAATGATCACGATGTCCCCTATACTTTGCTCATTGGTATTGTCAATTACAAGCATACTATTTTCCTCAGGGATAAGGAACAGGTCCTTGCCATTGTCCTTTGCAGCCTGGGCTTTCTCAACCAGTCCTCCAATAGAGCCTATGTTCCCTTCCTCATCGATGGTGCCGGTAACAGCCACTCCCTGATCAAGTGTTTCGTTCTCAAGAGCTGCTATGGTTATAAGTGTCATCAGTGCGCCTGCACTGGGGCCGTCTACACCCGGTATCTCCTGCTCGGCTCTGATACTGAATATGATATCATTTTCAGCCAGGCTTGTGTCTGTGACGTCCTGTGCAACCAAAGAAGCTGTATTGGCTGCATCCTGGAACACCACACCCATCAGAGGCACGGTCTGCACCAGTATTCTTCCCTTTCCTGGAATAAGTTCAACTGAAACGTCTATCATAGCGCCTTCCTCAGTGATGATCCTCCTGAAAAAAGGTCCGTCATCCACAACTTCTATCTTTTGGATTATCGCAGGTGCCTGCATTGTAGCCATACCCTGCGTACCTGTAGAACATGCGCCTTCTTCTGATTCAAGTTCATAGGTGCGTTCACGGTAAAATTCAAGTTGTGCTGTACATGAGTTCAGTGATTGGTTATTGAGTTGTATCTGTGTTTCCAGCGCATCATTGGTTTCCTGAAGTGACCTGAGTTCTTCTTTCATCTGCCGGAAACCCGAATCATCAGGAGGCTGAGCATATACCCAAAGGTAGGCATTGAGAGCCAGCGAGGCTATCAATAGTAATACAATTACCCGATTCCCCATCAAAATTACATATGTACATTCTCGTATTTACTGTTTCTCAAATGAGATGAAGAACTGATGTCAAAGTCCTTATCCGGGACCGAAAAAAGTTTAATTCATAATTTTTATTTCACTGTATGGAAGAATCAGTGATCTTTGAGATATTTGACGGGTTACCACGCCAGGGTCCCGGCAGGAACGAGTGTAGTGAAAAAGCCTTTAACTTGATTCCAACTCTTCCTCCGGGTGCCCGGATACTTGACATCGGTTGCGGCGTGGGCATGCAGACCCTTCATCTTGCAGGCATGTGTGAGAACTGCCATATCACTGCAAGTGACATTTACCAGCCCTATCTTGACAAATTGATGGAAAACGCAGCAGAAAAAGGATTGGCAGGCAAGATCTCCGCGGTACGTGCCTCTATGGATGACCTGCCTTTCAGTGACTGTGAGTTCGATGTTATCTGGTGCGAAGGTGCTATCTTTGTCATAGGTCTTGAAAAAGGTCTCAACTACTGGAAACACTTCCTGAGAGAAGGCGGTTATATGGCATTGACAGAAGCAACCTGGTTCACGGACACCCCCTCGGAAGAAGCAAAACAACTCTGGCAGGTTTCCTACCCCGACATCAAAACCATCCCAGAAACCGAACAAACTATCGAGTCCACAGGCTACAAAGTAATCTCCAGTTTCAAATTACCCGCATCCGCCTGGTGGGACGACTACTATGACCACTTTGACAGAATGCTCGCCTCAGCAGAAGCAAAGTTCAAAGGCAACACCGATGCCGAAATGGTGATGGAGTTCTCGAGAAAGGAGATGGAAGTTTTCAGGGAACATTCGGATGAATATGGGTATACGTTCTTTGTGATGCAGAAAGTGGCCTGATGGCGGCCGGCTCGCAGGGTCGGTCGTCCCGCGATGATGAACGCTGATTACCTGCAACGGAAAGTTTCTCTATTCACTAAAAACAGATTCCCTTTTTCGTTTCTCAGTCTTGCTGATTTTCTCTAAAAAGGAAAAGTGAATTCTTTGGCTATGCGCTCGTCGTCGCGGAAGAAATAGCTGGTTGCGGTGCCGTTGTCAACTTTGATCCTAAAATCAGAGTATTAACAATTGTCTGTTCAGAAGGAGATTATCCATGTAACATACACTCTTTTTCGATATTCTCCAGATCAAAAGCAAGAAAATCAAGATTTTCTTTACCATCAATCTTTCTTCCTATCAGACAGTAATTTCCGTTCCATGTACCACTAACCCTTTTTGCTTTTTCTTTCAGGTTCTCTATTATGCTTGAGGCCTCTCTTTCAGAGAGGTGTTTCCATTTTACCTCACAGAACAGAGCATTACGGCTGGCTTTGTCAAAAGCGATGAGGTCTATCTCTGTTTCTTTTTTCCACCATTTTCCAATCCCTGTGAACCTGAAAGGCAGTCTCTGATGTTTATTGAGCATAATGAGCATCTCTTTTGCCACATCCTCGAACGCATATCCGAAATATGTGTTCAGATCCTTCATGACGATGCTCTCTGCAAGATCGGGGTCTATCTCGAAAGTCCCATAGTACTTGTAGATGAACCTGAACCAGAAATTGAAGAAATTATCCTGCAGGAAATACCTTGAGTTACGTGCCCCTCCTGATATCACAGGCTCTTCCTTCTTGACGATCTCATACTTGTGCACAAGCTCGTTCAGGTACTTTCCAACCGTTCCATTGGGCATTGCAGTATAATCCGCAATGTTTGCAGGGATTGCTTTGCCTGAAGCGATGGCTTCGAGGATGGAAAAATACCCTTTGTGCTCCGAGCCGAATTCCAGGACAAGTATGTTCTTGGCCTCTTCCATGAGTATCTGTGTGTCCACAAAGAGTTTTCTAAAGACGCTCAGGGCATCCGGCTCGCTGAACTGAGCCGCAAGGAGCAGGTATTTGGGTACTCCTCCGAGAATAAAATAGGTCTTCATGGCCTCTTCCAGTTCAAAGGACCTGAGACCGTTCAGGAAGGCATAACTGTCTGCAAAGGTGAACGGCTTTATATTGAATAAATAGGTGGCCCTGCCGAACAGTGGCTCTTTGCTCTCCTCAAAGATCCTTTTCATCATGCCCACAAAGGAGCCTATCACTATGAACATGTGCTGGCTCTCGCGATGATGAGCATCCCAATACCTCTGGAACTTGGAAAAGAAGTCCGGGTTCACCCTCGCAAAGTTCTGGAACTCGTCAAGTATTACCACCAGTTTTTCCTGAATGCCGAATATGAGGGTGAAAAAGTCGTCAAAACTATCCAGACGCGGCCTGATGCCTGTTATAGTCCCAAGTTCGATTTCCAGATCGCGTAGCAAAAGCTTTTCACTTTTGGTCTCCACGAAAAGGTAAAGGCTCTTCTTATCCTTAACAAATTCTTTGCTGAGCTCTGTTTTCCCCACGCGCCGCCTTCCGTAGAATACAACCAGGGATGAAGAATGAGTACTGTATATCTCTTCAAGTTGGGGGAGTTCCTTCACGCGGTCAAAAAATATTACCATGCAGTAAGTTACTGTATAGTAAGTATTTAGGTTTTGTGTTTTCTTTGGCGATGCGTTCATCGTCGCGGGAGATATATTCCAGACAATTGTCTCATCAAATAAGATAAATACGATAAAAAACGACTCCTGTCGTGAATGTTTACCTAATATTTTCCTGGATATGGGGGGCAATGATAGCAACGGCGTTCTGGGAAGCATATGTGGAAGGCAGGAATGCAGGCAATCGCGGAAAACTTGGCTGGAAGATCAAGTTCGCCGAGAACATAACCCTCACAGCATATCATTTCTATCTTTTTTTTGTGATGTGGCCCATGCTACTTGCCCTGCCCCTGGTAATTCATGGCTGGGATAGCTACCTTTTCGGCATACTTCTTAGTGCATACCTGACGGGACTGATAATTGAGGACTTCACCTGGTTCATTGTGAACCCTGAGGTCAAATTTTCGGAATGGAACCCCAAATTCGTTGATTACTATCCCTGGATAAAAGTTGGGAAAGGCTACCTGCCACTGATGTACATTACCTACCTGATAGCTGCCGTCATATCATGGCGACTCTTCTGGGCTGACTGGTGACATCGCTTCGAATTTATCAAACGATGTAAAACCAATCGGACATTCTCAGTCGACTCAGTATGATCGTTCACGATTCCCCATTAATAATGAATAATGATCAGTTAAATACAATCCGCTGGGAAAACAGCATTAGTAGTACTATAAAATACGAATGAAAGATGTTCAGATATTCGGACTACCGGCGGGAATTGGAACTATTTAAGGTATTATTCACCGATAGACTTAATTGAGTTGTTGCACTAGAAGTAGCATTGATCATTTTTGCTTTAATATCAAAGCAACTTGGACATTGATAATTTGATATCTGACATTTACAGGATACAAGATCGGCGATAATATTCTTATCGTTCGTTTGTACTTTTCAATATCATCAAACAAAGTATTAAAAGGAATTTATAACTATGGAATCAATAACTTTCAGGGATCTTCAACTGTCAACAAACATGGAAAAAGCAATAGAGGACATTGGATTTGAAGAACCCACTCCTATTCAGTCTCAGGCCATTCCCTACATCATGGAAGGCAGGGATGTGATCGGTCAGGCCCAGACCGGAACGGGCAAAACAGCTGCATTCGGGATACCTGCTCTGGAGATGATCGAGCCGGATGTCAACAGGGTCCAGGTCCTTGTACTCTGCCCGACCAGGGAACTTGCAAATCAGGTTGCAGATGAACTGAACAAACTCTCCAGGTATAAGAACATCAAGATACTGCCGGTCTATGGTGGCCAGAGCATAGACAGACAGATCAGGGCCCTGCGCAAGGGTGTCCATGTCGTCATCGGAACACCAGGCAGGATAATGGACCACATAGAACGCAGGACACTGGATATCGGGAATGTGGAAATGGTCGTACTGGATGAAGCGGATGAGATGCTTGACATGGGTTTCAGGGAAGATATCGAGGTAATTCTGAACAACGTCCCCACTACCCGGCAGACGATCCTCTTTTCGGCAACTATGCCGGGTCCCATAATGAAACTGACCAAACGGTATCAGAAGGATCCTCAGCTTGTAAAGACCATTCACAAGAAACTCACCGTACCTCATGTGGAGCAATCCTATTTCGAGACAAAGCCCCATGCAAAACCTGAGATACTGTGCAGGCTGATAGATATCTACGATGTAAAGTCCTCTCTGGTCTTCTGTAACACCAAAAAAGGTGTTGACCAGTTAGTTGACATGCTTAAGGCAAGAGGTTATCTGGCCGATGGTCTTCACGGGGACATGAAACAGCAGCAAAGGGAAAGGGTGATGGCCAGCTTCAGGAAAGGAGACATCGAGACTCTTGTTGCAACAGATGTTGCTGCCAGGGGCATAGATGTTGAGAACATAGAAGTTGTGTTCAATTATGACATGCCACAGGATGAGGAGTCATATGTACACCGGATCGGAAGGACCGGAAGGGCAGGAAAACAGGGACTTGCCTTCACATTTGTTGCAGGCAAGGAAATGTACAAGCTGAAAAGTATACAGAGATATACTAAGGTGAACATCACCCGAAAGAAAGTACCTTCCAGAAGTGATGCAGAGGATTTCAAAGCCAACCTGCTTTCCCAGAAAGTAAAAGATACCATTGATGAAGGACACCTTGGAAAATATGTCCACTGGGTGGAGACTTTGCTGGAAGAGGACTATACTTCTATCGACATAGCAGCAGGTCTTGTAAAACTGATGCTGGCCGAAGAGAACAAGTGATCTTCTCAAAATCACTGGATACTGTGGAACACTGCCGGAAAAATCTCCGGCAATCATTCACTTTTTCAATTCAACTTATATAGGGTGAGCTTTATATGTATGCTCAGAAATGGTTTGCATATCGTATTAGAATTCATCCTTGTTTTTTAATAATTGCAGGCATTTGCTTTATTTGAATTCGGATATTTTCTGTGTTGATGCATTTCAGCAGGTACATCATGTCCACAGGATGCCCTTTTAAATAAAAGAAAAAAATATACATCACAAATAATTTGATATAAATCGAGGTATTAATCTGGCGAACTATAACAGCAGGAAAAGGCAGAGTAACGCAGGCAGTAAATCAGCTAATGGTGCACCTGAGGTGGTGCGTGTAAGAGTCCCACGTAAAGACAAGAACGAAGTCCTTGCAACGGTTTCGATGCTTCTGGGAGCAAACAGGGTAAGATTGCAGTGCATGGATGGAAACGTTCGTATGGGTAGGATCCCTGGCTCAAAAAAGAAGAGAATGTGGGTCCATGAGGGAGATATTGTAATAGCTACGCCCTGGTCCTTCCAGGATGAGAAAGCTGACGTGGTCTGGAAGTATACAAGACCGCAGGCTAACTGGCTCGAAAACAAGGGCTACCTGAAGTAATGAGTTAGAAACTCATTATACTTTCTTACTTAGGTCTTTTTTACTAATACTTTTTACTAATATATGAATTGAATTTCAGAACTGATTATATTTCCAATTAAGGGTTCTAATTAAGAGTTTTGACTCTGAAAATCTGCAAAAAGAAATAATGTTTGAAGGACAAAGTCCTTCATATAGAATTTTGGTGTACGAATTACAGAGTACAGTTACTCTGAAACTTGTCCAAAAGCAAACTTGCGCATTACTTTTGTTACTTCGATTGTAACTTCATCGCCGACCTGTGTACCTGGGACAAAGATGACAAAGCCACTGACTCTAGCGATTCCGTCTCCTTCTCTTGCAATGTCTTCGATTGTTACGTCATACTTCTCGCCGGCTTCGACCGGAGCGGTAGATTCATTTCTGTTGAACAAATATTTCACATCCATTTTGGTGTAAGCTTATCAAGACCTAACTAAGCTTGAAAACATAACGGTAAAGAAAATGTACTTAATGAATACAATCTAATGCCATACGTTTAACAAAACAGTTCTATCTTAAAGCAATTCTATTACGTTTTTCCTTCTATATATTCATTGTGCTACAGCATTTAAAAAAAGATATATTTGTACTTACTTGGTCAAGAAATTGATATTCACTCCCGAATATAATGCAAAACCGTGCAAAAAAGCAACAATATTATATATTTGGTGCACTTTTAATAATCCAGATCGAAGTCACATGCTGGCATTATCTCGGAATGTGTTGTCCAATGCTGAACTTATCCGATCCTGAAAATGATCCTGCAAAACTATCTCTGGAAGAGAAGAGCTATCGGGAAATGATATATGAGCTACCTGTTGGTGTTATACGCATTGATACCAGTGGTCAGATCCTTTTTGTTAACAGGGTAATGTTAGAGCTTCTCGGTTCTCCTTCAGAAAAAGCTACTAGATCCTTCAACGTATTTACCTTTGAGCCTTTGCGAAAGGCAGGCATCTCATCCCTCGTAAAAGATAGTATCCTGAATGAAAAAGAGGTCATCGCCGAGATCCCATATAAGACCATGTGGGGAAAAGAGCTCTATTTGCGAATAAAGGCCAAGCCTGAAAAGGATGAACGTGGAAGAGTAAATGGATGTATCGGAACTGTTGAAGATATATCCCGAAGGAAAAGAGCCGAACTTACCCTTGAGCACCGCGTTGAAATGGAATCCCTTGTAGCTGATGTTTCAGCAGGCTTCATAAGTCCTGAGTCGGATGAGATCGATCGGGCAATAACCACAGCATTGCAATCCATATCACAATCAATCGCTGCTGAAAGTGCCTGCCTGTTTGGATTATTTGACAGCGAACATTTTACTGTTACACATGAATGGCATACCATCAGCACGGAACAAAGTGGTTTTACAGTACGAAACCTTCCGTTAAAGGATACAGGCTGGTTTGTTGACAGGTTACTGAATGAAAATGTAGTAAACATATCAAACAATTCTGATATCCCAGGCAATTCCGGCCATGAAAAAGAATTTCTTGAGTTTCTTGGTGTAAGCTCGATCCTGGCTATACCTATGGTAAGCAAAGGAAAGCTTGTTGGTTTTCTATCTTTTACTCCTCTGAAAGAAGAAAACCAATGGGTTATGGAATACATGCAGTTGCTTGGTCTCCTGAGTGAGATCTTCGTGAACAGTATCGAACGAAGACGGGCAATCGGAGAATTACAGCAAAGTGAAGAAAAGTACCGCCGGATATTCCGGGAGTTCCATGATATCTATTTTGAAGTAGATATCAAAGGCAGGATCCTGACCTCAAGTCCTTCTGTAAGCAGGCATCTTGGCTATGAACCTGAAGAACTTATCGGGCATTCCATAGATATACTATATAATGATCCAAGTGACCGTGTTTTTTTGCGTTCGATCCTCAGTGCCAATGGTTATGTTAACGATTTTGAAGTTGAGATGGTGAAAAAGAATGGTGAAACAATAAACATTTCCATAAGCGCTCACTATGTTCATGATGGAGCGTCTAAACCTTTTGTCGCAGGTGTGCTTCGTAACATCACGGAAAGAAAGTACATAATCTCAGAGATACAGCAACAAAAGAACCTCCTTGCCAGTACATTTGATTCAATACCTGACCTTCTTGCAGTGATTGACAAGGACTTGCGTGTTGTACTGAGTAACTGGAAGGAACGTGATTACATAAGTGAAAAAGAAAAACTAAGTAATCCGTACTGCTACAAATGTTTCATGCATCTTGATGAGCCCTGTAGTCCGTGTCATGCCAGGGATGTTTTCCTTACAGGCAAGGTCAAGACCGTTGAGAGAACCAACCCTGTTGATGGCAAGACCCGTGAGATCCGTGTCATACCCATATTCGATGAAAATGGCAATGTTTCACTTGTGATAGAACATATACGTGATACGACAGAACGAAAAAGAGCTGAGCAACTCGTTATTGATGCGAAGATGGCTGCAGAGGAAGCTAACCGGACAAAGAGCGAGTTCCTTGCCAATATGAGCCATGAACTGCGTACTCCTCTGAATTCAGTGATAGGATTCTCAGAGATACTGCTCAATGAGACCTTTGGTCCTCTGAATGAGAAACAGATGAGACATGTGAATAATATTTCAACAAGTGGGAAACATTTGCTTGGTCTTATCAACGATATACTTGATCTCTCAAAGGTTGAAGCAGGTAAGATGGATTTGAGCCTGGAAGAGATCTATCTTTCAAGTATTGTAAATGACGTCATAGCAATTTCAAGCCCTCTGGCACTTAAAAAGAATATAATACTTCGAAATATGACCCCTGATTCTGTTATGGTGACCGCTGACAAGGGTAAGATCAGGCAGATATTCTACAACCTGATAAGCAATGCCATTAAATTCACACCGGATAATGGCTGCGTTACTGTGGGAGCAGGATCATGCAACGGAATGGTGAATGTTTTTGTGGAGGATAATGGTGTAGGCATCTCGCCTGAGGATATGGATAAACTGTTCCAGCCTTTCAAACAGATCGATTCTTCCTACACTCGTAAATATGACGGCACCGGGCTTGGTCTTGCACTTGTGAAAAAGCTCGTTGAAATGCATGGCGGGAAAATTCAGGTCGAAAGCGAGCCTGGGAAGGGTAGCAAGTTCCTGTTTTCAATTCCTGGATACACATTGCATTAAAATTTTCTTGAGCATGAGCCATGATCTATTTTCATGCATTAGAGGCTTTTTCTTTGTTTCATAATGATAATAAGAATGATATACCGCAGTGTAGAAATATTTATATCCAATAGGGCCAGACACTTTATTGCAGTTAAAAGAACTGTACCAGGAATACGGTAAAAACAAGCAAGAACAGTAGAATGTGGATAATACCAAGAACAAAGTCACCCCTCAATCCCCAATCCTTTCAGACATCAATGATCCTTTATCCCACAATGACGTTTCCACATTCTGCTTCAAATATCTGGTGGTGGTACACTATGAGAAGTAATTCCGGTTTTGGTGTTAAGATCCTGTACCTGATCATCCTCTACCTTCTGCTGCTGTTACTGGCAGGCATGCTGACAGTATCTTCAGGCAATTTTTAATCTATGACAGGATGTGGGTTTTAATTTAAGCAGATTGATATTTTTTAAGTAAAACTTATCATATAGTGGATCTTACTGCATTTATTGTATGATCAAGAGGTGATGATTTGTTAAAAAAAGCATCGATTATTTTGTTGATATGTGTTCTGATGACAGTTATTGTCCTGTCATCGGGATGCGCTGATTCCGATGAAGGATCAGAAATAGAGGAAGATGCAGGTTCTGCAGCTATCACAACAGAAGTTGCAGCTGAGGAAACTGTCGATGACAGTACGTTCACAAATTTCATTGGAATGGAGTTCGTTAAGATTCCTGCCGGGGATTTTGCAATGGGTTCCCCTGAAGATGAGACCTACAGCAATAACGACGAAAGACCTCAGCATTTGGTTTCTATCCAGGGGGACTACTATATAGGGATCTACGAGGTCACTCAGGAACAGTGGAAAGAGATAATGGATACTGAGCCTTTCTACTTCAAGGGTGACGACCTTCCAGCCGATAAGATATCATGGAACGATGCAAATAAGTTCATCGAAAAACTGAACCAGATGGAAGGCACCGACAAATACAGACTGCCGACAGAAGCGGAATGGGAATATGCAGCCCGTGCCGGAACTACTACTGCATATTCTTTTGGAAATGACGCATCCGAATTGGTTGACTATGGATGGTACGACGCCAATTCCGAGGATAAGACACATGCTGTTGGTCTCAAGGAACCGAATCCATGGGGACTCTACGATATTCATGGCAACGTAGCGGAATGGGTCCTGGACGAATATCATACCAATTATTTCAAAGCCCCGACTGATGGCAGTGAATGGACCGGCGGTGTCGACAGGCATGTATACCGTGGAGGCAGCTGGACGAGTAATGATGTTAACTGTCGTTCCGGTAACAGAGATGAGATCAGTCCCGGGAGCAGGAAAGAGAACATTGGTTTCCGTATTGTGAAAGAAGTCTGATCTTCTTTCACCTGTTTTTTGCTTTTTTTTCAGGAACTCCTGGTTTCTGAATTCAATTTTGCCGTTTGCATCTTACCAGTATTTCTCGACGAGGGAGCTGTTGGATAATGAAAGGAACTTTTCACCAGAACTGAACAGAATTTATATTTAGGTTGAATCTAATATCTTCATTAGATGTCAGGAACTGCTGCAGATATAAATATCGGTGATTATCTGGCCCGCAGGATAGATTCAAGGGTCAGAGAAGGATATGCCCATTCAAGGGAAGAACTTGTGAAAAAAGCAATAGTTCACTATCTTGAAGACCTTGATGTGAGTAAACGAAGGTCAGAACTATTCAGGGAGGCAAACCATTCTGCAGAGATGATGCGTTGTGCCTGGAAAGAGCCTATGCCGGCAGAAAAGGCGTTGGAAATACTGGCTTCTGTCGGGAAAGGTGCTACAAAGGAAGACGTAGATATTTGTATAGAACATTCCCGTAGTGCGGTTGACAGGAAATACGCCCAGGCTCACCAGGATATTACGGAGCAATAATGATCGTTCTGGATTCCTGCATATGGATCCAAGCTTTTCTGGGAACCGATGGAAAATGCGTTTCCCTTATCAAGAAAGTCCTGTCAGGTGACCTGAAACCTATCGTTTCACCATACATTGCAATAGAAGTCACAAACAATGTGCTCAGAGAGGGCAACAGAAAGAAGTATGATCTTGATAAGCTTCAAACAGCTATATGGTCGGTTTTCAGGGAACCTTTTGTCAAGACCACATTTACACCACTTGATTTTGAAATGATGGTTCTGGAAGAAGTACGCAGCCGCCCTGAATACTGTGCCCTGGCAACTGCCCTGAACATAGAACCAAAGGATGCACCTGTAGTTGTTCTTGCATACCAATATGCTATCCCTCTTGCAACAATGGATGAGCGTTCACTGTTAAGTGTGAAGGAAAAGATCAGGCAGTTGATAGGGATAGACATCATCAGTGTCGATGAGGCACTTTCAATCTATTGAATGATTATCTAAAACACAGCATTCAATCATTTTGCTTTACAACGTCTGTGCCAAGCTCCGTATCTCACGCGCCTATTCTGTGGAATACAACCCGAGATGAGGAAAGTGACCTGATGCCAAACCGGCCCACAGAGCCGGTAATTCCGCGATGATGAATGTGAATCCAGTGCAGCAGAAGGCTCTACTTCACTCAAAAAGGAATCCCTTCTGTCGTCTCTCCGTTCTCACCTCATCTAACTCGTTTCATCTGGCGGCCTTTGGTAACTTTAACATCAAAGTTACTGCTCTTTCTCAAAAACAATTCAACTCCTTCCCATGTTCGAATTTCTTAATATTTCTGCATCATATAACCTAACTGCTTCAAGAACTTACAAAAAGCTTCGGAATGCCGGCACTTGCGCCCAGGTAAAGGCAAGCGCACAGGCAGAGTTTCAGTATGATGGTTGTTATGGTTGGATTTTTGAGATGGTTTCAATAAAAATAGCAAATAGAGGTTAAACATCCACTGCATGTTGATGTGATGTAATGAATTCACCATTAGAATTCTGTTTCTTGACTCTCTTGCCGTTCGCATCATACCAGTACTTCTCCACAAGGGAACTGTTACCGGAATAACGTACCTCACTCAACTGATTCGCATCATTGTAGACGTAGATGAAATCCTCGTCCTCAACCAAATTTCCGTTAGAATCGTATTCGAGGTCGTTTCCGTTATAGCTCACAGGAGCGTGGAATGGCGTCAGGTTGTATTCGTAGGAGGATATCGTGACACTGTTCTCGTCTACCTGGTGGATGCAGCCGTACTGATCGTAAGTGAAATCCCTCTGGTAAGTCGGGACACTGTTGACATACATGTCCGCACTGGTCAGCCTGTCCAGGTCGTCGTACCCGTAGGTTTTCACGGAATTGAGCACATTGTCCTCGATCTCAAGGATGTTGCCAACATTGTCGAACTCATAGTTCAAATCCTGGAGACTCTCAGTGTATATCCTGTCGAGCAGGAGTTTTTCTGCATCGTAGGTATAGTTAGTGGCCACGCCGTTAGAAAGCTCCTTGGTGGTGATCTGGTTCCTTGCGTTGTAGTCAAGATTGTCCACAACACCCTCAACACTCTCCAGCAGGGTCTGGGCATTGTAGGTAAGATTGACGCTGGAAGCGTCAGGGTAGGTGATCCTCGTGACCCTATCCATGCTGTCGTACTCATAGGACGTGGTGTAGCCAAAATCACCAAACGTTATTGTTTCGCTTTCAACCTGGTAACGCTGGTTAGTCATAAATCGACGAAATATATCCTTTCATCACCCGCGAGAGCGTGCCGTTGTACTCAAGATCGCAGGTGAAACTGACATCCTCATCGTTGGGGTAATCTACTGCTGTGACCCTGTTCAGTGGGGGGGCTTCAATTACAAACCAATACTTTCAATTCAGATAAACTTTGAGTTTCTACAACACAATTCAGCTCAAGCTATTTTTAACAACAAGCAAGCTCACATTTTCAATAAGATTTAACTATAACCTTTGGTGTTCATCCATTATATTTAAATTAAATATTGCAGTAGGATTATCCAGATCGAATTTGAACAAGGAGAACCTTACATGATAGAGGAGATTACCAATCAATATGACCCGGTGAAAATGGAGAAGAAGATCCATGATCTCTGGGAAAAAACAGATGCGTACTCAAAGGTACGTGAGCGCAGAAAAGGTGGAAAGAGGTTCTTTTTCGTTGATGGCCCACCTTATACGACAGGCCACATCCACCTTGGTACTGCATGGAACAAGATCATCAAGGATTCCATACTGCGTTACCGTTCCATGAACGGCTACGATATACTTGACCGTGCAGGCTGGGACATGCATGGCCTGCCAATTGAGGTAAAAGTTGAAGGTGTACTTGGTTTTACATCCAAGAAGGATATCGAGAAGTACGGTGTCGGGAATTTTATCGAGAAATGCAAGGAGTTTGCCCTGAACCAGAAGGATGACATGACCGACCAGTTCCAGATGCTGGGTGCCTGGCTTGACTGGAACGATCCCTACATGACACTTCGCGATGAGTATATCGAAGCAGCATGGTGGACCCTCAAACAGGCTCAGGAGAAAAATCTCCTGGAGCAGGGAAAGCGTGTTGTCAACTGGTGTCCAAGGTGTGAAACAGCGATTGCGGATTCCGAAGTGGAATATGAGGAACGGACAGACCCTTCCATATTCGTCAAATTCAAGATAAAAGGTGAGGAGAACACCTTTGTTGTTATATGGACAACAACCCCATGGACCATCCCTTCAAACGTGGCAGTAGCAGTTCATCCTTCCTTCGAGTATTCAAAGGTAAAGGCCGTTACAGCCGATGGTAAAGAGGAGATCCTCATAATGGCTTCCCAGCTTGTTGAGGATGTACTCAGGAAAGGCAGGTACGTGGACTATGAAGTGCTTGGCACAATGCTTGGCGAAGACCTTACATCCCTTTCATACGAAAGCCCGCTCTTCGACCAGGTGCCGGAACAGGCAGCAATGGAGCATGGCATATATCTTGCGGATTTTGTGACCGCTGAGAACACCGGTTGTGTGCACATTGCCCCCGGACATGGTATGGATGACTTTGAAGTAGGCAAGAAGAACGGCCTTCCGATATTCTGTCCGGTCGGTCCCGACGGACGCTATACCGAAGCTGCGGGAGAGTATGCCGGCATGCACATCCGTGAGGCGAACAAGGTCGTCGTAGAGGATCTTCTCGAGCGTGAGAGATTGCTTGCCGAAGGCACGATCACTCACAGATACGGACACTGTTGGCGCTGTAAGACTCCTATCATCTATCTTGCAACCGAACAATGGTTCATCAAGATAGGAGAGCTCAAGGACCAGATGCTTTCAGAGATAGAGAAGGTTAACTGGTATCCGGACTGGGCGGGTTCTGCAAGGTTCAGGGACTGGATCGAGGGCGCTCGTGATTGGTGCGTATCCCGCCAGAGATACTGGGGTATACCGATCCCTGTCTGGAAATGTAAGAGCTGTGGCAAGATGCATGTCGTGGGTACCAAGGAAGAACTCCTTGAGATGTCAGGCATAAGTGAAGATATTGAACTGCACAGGCCATACGTGGATGAAATACTGCTCGACTGTGAATGCGGCGGCAAGATGAAACGTGTGGAAGATGTATTCGACGTCTGGTTCGACTCGGCCGTAGCTTCCTGGGCGACCCTGCGTTTCCCCCAGAAAAAGGAAGAGTTCGAGAAATGGTGGCCCGCTGACTTCATAACCGAAGGCCAGGACCAGACACGCGGTTGGTTCTATTCACAGCTTGGCGCCAGTATGGTGGCCTTCGGAAAGGCTCCGTACAAGAGTGTACTGATGCATGGTTTCACCCTTGACAGCGAAAGCAAGAAGATGTCGAAGAGCCTTGGGAACGTTGTTGCACCGGGTGATGTAATAGAAAAGTTCGGTGCAGATACATTGCGCAGTTTCGTGCTTTCCTCAAGTGCTCCCTGGGAAGACCTGAAGTTCGTCAGTGGTGAGCTCGGGAACATCAACAGGACACTCAATATCCTCTGGAATGTGTACCGCTTCCCACTTCCCTACATGGTGCTGGATGAGTTCGACCCGTCGAAGGTATCCCTCGAGTCCGTCAAACCACATATGCGTAAAGAGGACAGGTGGATACTCTCAAGGTCACAGTCACTGATCCGTGATGTGAACGCGGCTATGGACAAGTACACCCTCCACAGGGCAATACG
>JAWSUM010000065.1:0-16626 GCA_033549165.1 Methanolobus sp. | reverse complement strand
GTATCTTGTGGGGTCGGGCTATTACGTGAATTCGTGAGGTCTATCGATCTGACAGGAAGTATAAGGGAATTTGCTCAGTTATGGGCCTTTTCAGAGCTATCGCATTCCAACAACCAGTACCATAGAGGTACGTACCTAACTGTCCTTCCGCCAACAACCTCCTCTCCAAAGACATCCGACGTGACGATAGTTCCCTCCGGTGTCCCAAAGTTCTTCATCCCTGCCAGCAGGCCGTTTAACTCGCGCTCTTTTGTTTCCGGGTCGGAGAGGTCCGAGCAGACCTGTATCAACTGTGTAGGTTCGAGTCCTTGCTTTGTTACGAAATCTACCTCACGGCCCTTCTGGTCCTGCCAGTAGTATATCTCGCTGCCAAAGCGCAGGAGATTGATGAAGGCGAGGTTCTCGTACAGTCTGCCGGTGTCGGAGGAGAGTTTGAAGGAAACGGCATTGATCATGCCTGTGTCGATGCAGTACAGTTTCCTGGGTTTGTTCATCTGTTGCTTCAGGGATTCATCATAATGGCTGACGCTGAAGAGCAGGAACGCGTCCTCCAGGTACGCGATGTAATTGATGATCGCATCTGTGCTTAAGGATGAATAACTGGAGAACAGCCTGCGGAGAGAGTTGTACGTGTGTGGTTTTGCGATGTTCGATATGCAGAACAGGGCCAGGTCTTTAAAGATCAGGGGATTGCGTATGCCGTATCTTGAGATGATATCGCGGTGGATGATGTCGTCAAAGTAGGACTGCATGATTTCCAGATGCCGGACCTCGGGATAGACTATGGTTTCCGGGAAACCTCCTTTCTCCAGATACTCGTTGAACATGCGCTTGATCAGCGCTTTTTTTTAGAATAGGGAAGGGTTTTCAGACCATATTCCACTGCATTATAATCAAGGAATTCCGCAAAACTGAAAGGGAACATCCTGGTGCTCAGATGCCTGCCTGTCAGTAAGGTGGATATATCCTGCGATAGCAGGGACGCGTTCGAGCCACTTATAACCATCTTAACGTTCTGTTTTCGGTCATAGGTACTTTTTACCCAGCGTTCCCATGATGGAAAATCCTGTATCTCGTCAAGGAAAAGATACAAACGATCCTTTTCGGATATCTCCTGCATCTCCCGGAACGTTTTTATCAGCAACCGGAGTTCATCCCCATTTAAAGGTTGCAGTCTGTCGTCATCAAGATTCAGGTACAATATGCTGCTCTGTGGCACACCGCCCTCAAGTAATTCAGAAATCAACTGATACATGTAGTAGGTTTTGCCACATCCCCTTACACCCACTATGTCATTAACATACGGCGTACCAACATTCAGTTCGTACCTGCGCTTCTGCGACGGAGGTAACGTTCTTTCCTGCCTCATTACGCTGTTCACAATAACTCCAAATTGGTTCTGTAACGTTTAAGTCGTTTTGAACTCAATATTATATTGGTGATCAAAATGGGAGAAGACGAAAATGACAGTAAGCCAAAAAAGAATACACCAGAGAGACCGGAAGAAAAGAAAGCTTCATATAGACACAGTAAACCCGAATCAGGA
Source organism: Methanolobus sp. (assembly GCA_033549165.1). Classification (GTDB taxonomy): domain Archaea; phylum Halobacteriota; class Methanosarcinia; order Methanosarcinales; family Methanosarcinaceae; genus Methanolobus. The sequence goes on along the minus strand of JAWSUM010000065.1, from coordinate 15,080 downwards.
CCAATACTTCCGATCTTCCCGCAGCAGGGAGTCGAAGATTCTGACATGATATCCTTTGGTGACATACAGGATGGACTATACGTAGTAGAAGCGGACGACTCAAGGCCAAAGCGCCTGAATATGAAAGGCCCGCCTGGTTTGAAAAGCGGTCGGGAGGTAACTTCCGATGATAGCAAGAAGGGATCGTATGTGGCCAGGCCGACAGGCAAATCAAAAAAGGACTTAAAGAGCAGTGGCAATAGTAAGTGAAAAGATTGTGGAAGACTTCACTATATTCCATGCCCTTGTATACTAAGCGCTTCATGGCAAGCGCCTGATATATGCCTTCAGAGAATTCCTTTACACCAACAGTTGCCGAAAACTAGCACCAGATGACCACGAAGGAAATAACTGTAATCTGAGTGACCATGAATGAGTGCAAAAAAGGAAGCTACATATTTAACTAAAAAGAAGAAAATTCCTGAGCAAAGGGAAGGCATCTTGCATGAAGGTAATAGCAATTAACGGAAGTCCCAGGAAGAAGTGAAACACTGCAACACTCCTTGAGCAGGCACTCAAAGGAGCAGAGTTTTTCAACAGCATTCGATGCCGAAGGGAAAGCAAAAAGAAGAAAAGAAGAATTCATGAAGGATTGCAGGAAAGCCTTCGATATGGGTGCCAGGTTTGCTGAGCAGGTCAGGGAATCCCACCGAGATATTTAATTTTCAATATGAAAACAGCAGTCATCCATGAAGGACAACAGCCATGTTGCTTGCAGTTGCGAGGAATCCGATAAAGGTTACTGCATATCGTGTGATGTTCCAGTAATAGCGATTTGCATTCCTGTATACGTGGTATAGGAGGAACATAAACCCTATTTTAAGAGGGATCAGTGCAGCGTAGCCGTATATGCTGAATATCTGCGACAGTACCGGGTTCCCTTCATAGAACAAACCGGTCTGCAATGCACAAAGGGTTGTTAGCGTATCCCCTATTACATAAAGGAGTAACACCGGTTTGACATCCTCTATAAAAGACATCTGAATCCTCTTTGCTTTGGGATGTCGGAGGTACATATTCGGCAAGCAAGCTCATCCATGTCGTATTTCATATCGTACACTATTTGTATTTGATCAACCTGCCCCAAGCACAGTATAATGGCATAAATCATTTAAGTCTTTTGATATAATTTTATGATGTTTTCAGGATAATAAACAGGCTATATTTGTGAATTTTTAAAAATAACACTAAAATTTTGCATTACACTGAAATACTGAACAAATAGCATAAACAAGATAAACAGAAATGCCCGAAAATTGAAAACTATACCTAAATCGAATCAATAGGATAAGTATGAAGAAAACAGGGATATGAACTTGAAATTAAGAGCCTCGGGCGGGATTTGAACCCGCGACCTCGTCCTTACCAAGGACGCGCTATACCCCTAAGCCACCGAGGCACAGAATGAGTGTTGGAGTGCTTCCCCATAATATACAGAATCGATTAATAAGTTTTCGGTCGGGAGACGGGGGTTTATATAAATTCATAGCTCCCAGCGGGAATCCACCGGGAAACGTTCGTTGATCCACATCAGGACACCATTATGGTGTACGATGCGATAGGAGCGGGAAAGTACGGCATCCGTGCCGAATAGAGGCTCATGCTCAATGAGCTCGATCCCCTCGAAGTCCCTGCGGGTCTCTATGTTATGGTCGCGGAGAATCCTGCCGATCGGGATGTCAGCTTTCATCATATCGCAGCGCACACCCTCGGGCATCTTCTCAATGGGAGCGAGTGAGCGGGCATACACATAGGGGACATCCCCCGCCGTGAGCGTGACCACGCGGTCGTTGATATCCGTGCCTACATTCACGCCAAATATCTCCGCCATCCTTTTATCTGCAGGGATGATATGCTGGTACTCGGTCACAACCGCAGTCGGATACCTTGTCATGATCTCCAGCAGGAAGGTCACCGAGCCATCGGTTCCTGCACACACCCTCAGGCATGTGGGAATCTCAAAGCTCTTCAGTTTTTCGATAAAGTCCATGATAAACAAATTCCCGGACGCGATCAAAAGCAAAGGAAATTTATTTGGAAACTTCCTTCTTTGCCTGCTTCAGACGCTCCTTTGCAGTATATCCGGTAGCTGCAAGAAGAAAATCCCTGAAACGTTTATTCGAATCCAGGATAAGTTCATCATCCGTTAAAGAAGTATCAGATACCGTATCAACAGCAAGTTTCTTATTTTCTATCCATACGGTCAGACTGGAAAGAACACCATAAGAAGTAACGAACCTGTCATCTTCCTTTCTGACCTCGCTTGGGAAAGTCTCATTCATGCATTCATAGATCCTATCCATATCAGCCGTATAGCCACGCTTTAACTTGTATTCCTGCATTTGTATCAGACCTATATAACAGATTTGAAACGAATAAATGTACCGGTAGACCTGGAGAAGACCGAACTCCTGAACATGACCTTATGCACCCAAACTGGCGCAAAAGAGCAGAACTCAGATCTCTCTTCTCTGATATCTTCAATCTCATGTTACTTCACTCTTTCACTCCATTCAGTATCCACAGTATCCACCTGTTTTGATGCGCAGTCATTTGATTACCCCACTAATCCAAGGATTATACATCCTTATTTTGATAAAAAAAGCCATTAACAATATTTAAATGCATTTTAGATGTTATTATTCAGATTATTTATATTTCAAACTGTTTAGAAGACTTTAAATGACAAACAGGACATATAATTAATTGTAGGATTCACCAATATATTTATGCAGGCTCTGTGGAACAGGATGTCCGATAAGAGATGACGATACCTGAAATGAAGACTTGCATGGGGTGAAAATGATTGGGGAAAGAAGGGGAGTTGACTGATTGTGGTCGATACAGTTGATATGCTTGTATTCTGGGCCGTCGTTTTCGCACGGTTCTTTATACCGCTTGCCATCCCGCGCTACCCTCTTCCGGCTATTGTAGCTGCATTAGCCCTTGATGGAGTGGACCAGACCATATTCCAGCTGTTCACCTCCCTGCCCCTGGAAGGCTACCAGGGCTATGACAAAGCCCTTGACATCTATTATCTGGCAGTGGCATATCTTTCCACGATGCGCAACTGGACAAACCTGTATGCATTCAAGTGGAACCGGTTCCTCTTCTATTACCGCCTTTTTGGCATAGCGATCTTCGAAATACTGCATCTGCGGCCTTTATTGCTGATATTTCCGAATACATTTGAATATTTCTTCATATTCTACGAATCTGTAAGGGTCAAGTGGAACCCCCGGTCACCGACAAAAAAACAGGTCGTTGCTGCTGTGGCATTTATCTGGATATTTATCAAACTACCTCAGGAATACTGGATACACATTGCCCAGCTGGACACAACAGACATGATTCGGGCCAACTCTGGACCATATTCATCCTGGTAGGATGGGCAGCAATTGTTATAATCGGTGTATGGCTGATACTCAGGAAAATGCCTTCCCCGCATGAAGGGCTGTCAGTTGCCGCATATCCGATCCCGGCTACTCTCAGCGGAGATGTAGCAGGAACGGAGAAGAAGTCACCAGGACCTATTTTCAACATAGAGCTCATTGAGAAGATCACGCTTATTTCCCTCATGAGCATAATCTTCGCCCAGATACTTCCGGGTGTCCAGGCCACAAACTCCCAGCTGGCCATCGGAGTAAGTTTTGTCATAATATTGAACACTGTATTGAGCCACTGGCTGGCCAGAAGTGGAAAAGAATGGAGATCCATTCAACGGGAATTTATTGTTATGTCCATAGCAAACTTCGGAATAGTCCTCATCTACGTATTCTTCCTGATGGCCAGATACGGTGGTTCGGTAAACCTGGAAAACACTCTCTTCTTTATCCTCTTGCTGACACTGAATGTAGTCCTGTACGACAGATACCGCCCGATCTACGTGAGACGCCAGGAAGAAGGCTCATCTGGTGACTGACATCTGAACACTGATATTGGAGACCGAGAATGAGAACTACACACAAAATATACTCGTTGGCTATTATTTTTTCTTTGCTGACAGGCGTCTTTTTAGTTTCGGGTTGTGTTGATACAGCGAATGAAACAATGAACGAAACTGGACAGGAACAGGACATCTCAGAAGATGCCAGCCCTGAAGGAACCGAAAATGAAGTCATCAATCAGGGCAACATCATAAGCATCCAATGGGAATGGACTTCAATGGTCGGGTCCGGGCCCGACAGCCAGTTAACGGTTCCTGATCCAGAGAGCTACACTCTCGTATTCCTCCCGGATGGCAGATACCTCATCCAGGCCGACTGCAATCAGGGAAGTGGAAGCTATAATATAAAGGAAAACAGCCTGACACTGGAACCCGGGCCTATCACACGTGTGTACTGCGGAGACCAGTCACTTGACGGCAAACATCTCGCATCGCTGAACAATGTAACATCCGTTGCGATCGAAAATGAACAGCTCGTCCTGTATACAGGTGACAATGAAGGAAAAATGCTCTTTGACAATGGAGGAGCTTTTGAGGATGAGTAAGTGGATAGCGTAAGTTGTTTCACTGCGTTTCCAGTATAGTTAGAGGATAAAAACCGAGTACAGAACCGAACAAAGAAATAAATTATTAAGAAAATGCCATGATTCTGACATTTTCCAAATATTGCATGGCCTGGAAGACCATACATCACATTTCTTCTGTGGTGTTCATCTGCTGGGTCGTATTCATCATTTCTTCAGTTTCATTTAAAGTGAACATATAGATATCCCAGTTACTCCTTTCATTGTTACCCATCCATACGACCATGTTATCATATATTCCGGGGTCTCTCTGGCTGGAGTCATTGTCAGTAATCTGCCATTCCTGTTCTGAAGAGATGTTGTACATGAAGATATCCCAGTTATCATTGCGGTGATCCATCCATACTACAGTGTTTCCATAGATTGCAGGGGACCACTTTATCGAATCGTTGGTTGTTAACTGTGAATCTTCCTCCGAAGTGATATTATACATGTAGACCTGGCTGCTTTCATTTGCATCATCGATCCATACCACTGTGTCATTGTAGATTGCAGGATCCCTCTGATGTGATTCGTTAGTTGTCAGCTGAGTCTCTTCTTCGGTAGTGATATTATACATGAAGATATCACGGTTATCATTGCGGCTGTCTTCCCATACTATCGTATCGTTGTAGATCGCAGGATTTCTCTGATTTGATTCGTTAGTCGTTATCTGCATCTCTTCATCCGAAGTGATGTTGTACATGAAGATATCCCAGTTACCATTACGGCTGTCCTGCCAGACTATCTTATCATCGTAAATGGCAGGGAAATATTGCCTGGCCTCATTCGTGGTCACTTGCATCTCCTCTTCTGAAGAGACATTATACATGAAGATATCCCAGTTACCTTCGCGGCCATCCATCCACACTACTTTGTCTCCATAGACTGCAGGGAAATACTGACTGGAATTGTTCGTAGTTACCGCCATTTCCTCTTCGGCAGAAATGTTGTACATGAAGATATCCCAGTTACCTTCGCGGTCATCCATCCACACGACCTTGCCATCATTAATGGCAGGGAAATACTGCCTTGATTCGTTTGTTGTTATCTGTGTTTCGATTCCTTGGGCCATCTGTGCTGCTGCATTTCCTGCCAATAATAAAAATAAAGCAGTTAGGCAACATATCAGTACACTTAGCCTGATTTTCAATTCTTTTAACCCCCCTGGTATGCAATCCCCCCGTGGGATCTGGATTGCTAATTGAATAAGCAGTTTGTGCACTCTTATTGTTTTTGAATCATAGTTCCTGACAACTTGTTTTGATCGACTTACCGATTTCAGGAAATGAGGGCTTTGTAGAAGTCCTATCTGATAATATGGATCAACGCAAGGACGCCGGGCCGTAAGCAAGCTTTATGTAATTTTTTGATCTAAAGTTGTTCACAGGTAGCATATATGACCCTGCTATCAAAACTCGGAACAACTATACAGAAGACTAAGTTCATCACTTCAATACTGTCTTTCCCCTGTCACCTACAAGTCGCACCTGTGGTACTTTTGGAAGCACCATCTCACCCAGTTCCTTAATCTCACTCCATGAGGGGGTGGGCTCATCATGGCCCTTAAATGGCAGGTCGAACTCCGGATTGCTCATGAACTGGTAGAGCATGACCTCGGAAGCACCTTCAAGATCGGACAGGATACGTGGCATAGTGTCAACGTTAACGAACTCGGGGATAACTCTGATCCAGACCCTGAGCCACTTCTGTCTTGCGATTTTCAGGGACTGATGCAGCAGATCAACATATTTTTTGCTGCGCTCCTCCGACATTCCGGTCAACTCCATGATAGACGGGATGTCGTCAAGCGGAGCCTTGATCTCCAGCACGAAACCCTCAATAAAGGGAAGTGCCTGCTCCAGCACATCGGGTTTCATACCATTGGACTTCAAAATAATCTTCTTACCCATATCATTGAGTTGTTCGATCAGCGGTAAGAGGTCTTTTTGCAGGGTTGGTTCCGCACCACCCAGATAAACATTTTCAGTTGTCGAATTTTTTGCAAATTCCAAAACCTCTTCAACGGACCATTCCTTCATAGGCTGATGTATATGCACACAATAAGGACATCTCATGTTACATCCTGCAAATTCCACGCGGATCTGCCCCTTGGCATCTGATAGATCGATCAGTCTCATTCAAATCCTTCCCGGACATATAATGATTACATCAAAGATATCATTATCCATTACTTTCAATCGTCGGGCTGCTTTGTGCCACAATAGTTAGATGTGGTCCGGTTCCAGATTTTCATCAGATTTCAATAGCGATTACTATTTATCCGGCGCGAACTATCAAAGCCTGAACATAAGGTGATCAAATTGGTAAAAAGATTGCAGATCGAGGACCTGGAAGAAAGCAAATCCCTGGAAAAGATCGATGAAGAGGAACTTGAAGGCCTTTATGACCTTATAATACCGCCAGGTACTCCTTCGTATATCATCTTTGACCTGGTGGAGGAATTCGACCTAGAACCTCTGGGAAGGAAGATAAACGTCAATATTGTGGAATGTGATGAAAGAGAAGTTATCGTATTGCGTGGCACCCTTGAAGTAGTACAGGCCGCGGAAAGGTTCCTGAAAGAAGAACTGGAAGCATGGGTCAATAGCGAATGAAAGCACCATGCTTCAAATTATCTGTTATTTACCTGTGATCTGAATTAAACTTCAATACCGGTTATTCCATTCTTAGAGAAATCAAAGACTGTTGCCCTGCCACTGTCATCATATACGTCCAGTTTGCAGCCCTCTTCGATCTTTCCAATGACTGCAGCCTTTATACCGACCTTTTGGAACACTTCGATACATTCGGCAGCCGTTTCTTCTTTTGCGGTCAGGATGTAACCTGTTGCAGGATATATCTTGAGCCACTGCTCAAAGTCCACATTATCAGGCCTTGGTATTTTCCGCAGGTCCACGGATGCCCCTACCCTGCTTACCTCACAGAGCATACCCAGTGTACCGATGGTTCCGGGATTGCTTATGTCCTTCCCGGCAGTCACGAGTTTTTTCTGGCCGAGCTCCTGCATGACCATGAACCTTTCACGCACAACAGCAGGCTCCTTGAACGATGTGGTATCCCAGCTATAGGGGGAGTTCTGGCCGACCTTGCCCTCCATGTCGTAGGCTGCAATGACAACATCACCTGGTTTGGCGGTATCGCTCCTGATAACACTGTCCTTTTTGGCTATGCCGATTATCGCAACCGCAAGGGAATTGTAAGGTGTGTCAGGATGCATATGCCCTCCCACCATCGGTACGCCAAACTTCCGGATACCGTCCCTGATACCTTCCATCACTTCCTCAATGGAGTTCAGATCGCTGGACGACATGATATTTACCATTGCAAGAGGCCTACCCCCCATGGCTGAGATGTCATTCACATTGACTACCACGGATGTATAACCGGTCCACCAGGGACTTTTGTCGACAATCTTGCCCCATATGCCATCTGCCGCGAAGAGAATAACGTCATCAGTCCCGATATCAATTACCGCAGCATCGTCCCCGAAATCCACAATGGCATCGCCGTATTCAGGACGTACTGTCTCAAATATCCGGACGATATCGGATATCGGTTTTTTACGGGTTACTCCTTCAAAGTTCCTGATGCTTTCCGCAAGCTCTTCAATATACAAAAAAAACACCTGCACAATGATGATAGGATTAATAGATATTTTTCGACATAAAGTAAGAATGGATCAGTGAAAAGGCCTAAGCCTTCTCATCTGAATGCATCTTCTTTTTCATGTCAAGCTTAATTATATTCCTGCGCTCTTCACTCATCTGTGAGAGATCCTTGCCGATCAGACCGAAAGCATCGGACCTGCACTGGCGACAGTGTCTCATCTGCTGGACATAAGGTGCACATGCGTCCTGCACGGCCTTACACTCTGCAGGTGAAGGTGCTACCATGTCCGCAAACTGTGCCTGGCAGATAAGTGGCATCACGTTCATGATGAAGACACCAAGTTCATTGATCTTCTTTGCAACCTCAACAAGGTGCCTGTCATTGATACCTGGTACAAGCACACTATTGACCTTGACAACAAGACCTGCCTCCACTGCGAGCCTTATACCTTCAAGCTGATTTTTGATCAGGATCTCTGCAGCCTCGATACCCCTGTAGACTTTTCCCTTGTAGGAAACATGACTTATCAACCGGGCCTCGATCTCAGGATCGATCGCATTCATAGTTACCGTCAATGTGGTAACTCCGACCCTCAGGAGATCAGGCATTCTCTCAGGCAATACGAGCCCATTGGTGCTCAGGCAGAGTGTGGCATCCGGGAACTCATTCTTGATAAGTTCCAGTGTCTCAAAGGTCTCCTCATTTGCAAGAGGGTCACCGGGTCCTGCAACACCGACAACCTTGATGAAAGGATACTCCCTGAGTACCTGCCTTGTCTTTTCAAGAGCATCCTGCGGGGCCAGTACTTCACTGGTCACACCGGGCCTGCTCTCGTTCACGCAGTCGAACTTACGATCACAATAGTTACATTGAATATTGCATTTCGGAGCTACTGCCAGATGGATCCTTCCGAACTTGTGCTGTGCTTCTTTGGAATAACAGGGATGTTGTGCTATCACTCTCTTGATATCCTCGTCCCTGGAAATTTCTATTTCACATGTTTCTGATTCTTGGTTTTCCATATTTACAGCTCCTTGGCAGCTCCTGTAAATTCAGGTCAAATTAAGCATAAACCCATTGATAAAGTTTTGTGTCAGCAATCCATAAAAATCATAAAAATATGATTTCAGGGGCAAATCTCACACCACTTGCCCTGTCCTTCCCATATCTTCAGGCACAGGGGGAAATCAAGTCTGGAGGAAAGGCGTGCATGCATATGTTCGCACAGGTTCTCAACACTGGGATACTCAAGTATCTGGTTCAGCAGAACGTGATCATATTCCTTCAGAACTTCCTTCACTATCTTTTTGATCTCGTAGAAGTCCATTACCATTCCACTTTCCTTCTTTTCTCCTTCTATGACTATCTCAACCTTGTAAGTGTGGCCGTGCACTACTCCGCACGTATTGTGTTCCGGAAGGTAGTGGGCACTGTCAATATGATCTATTATCCCAAGTCTCATTTTCATTATAGGCACCCCCACATCCTGTGGGTCTGTGGTATTATTTTAGTATCGATTTGATCGAGAAGTTTCTCCTGGAGATCCAGCAGATATCCCGGTTTCGGCAGGTCTTCGGCCTGTGACACAGGCTGCAGCACCAGACAGGAGATATAGCCGGTGATCGCTCCGACGACACCTTCGATATCATCCTGGTCAGTATCCTTCGTAACGACGATCTTGCAGAAACAATCCCTCTCTTTATTATTTTTCAATATCCTGAAACATTCGATGGTACTCTCGATGTGCTGTTCAAAATCCTCAACCGAAGACGGAGGTATTATCTTGACATCACCCGAGACATAGGATACTTTATCCCTTATCTTCTTTGCCAGGCGCGGGAGGGTCATATTCGATTCAAGATATAGTGGCCTTGCCACATTCAACTCGGATATGAAATCTGCATGTAGCAAGGGCTCTCCGCCGGTCAGCGATACCGAATGTATCTTGCTGAAGGAAGCGACCATCCTTTCAACAGCATCCGTAGACAGTGGATTTTCCAGATAACTGAATGAACCGGATCCTGATCTCTCCTCGAACCTGCAGGTTTCAGGATTCTCTGTTGGCGTATCACAGTAGGGACAACTGAGGTTGCACCCTGAGAAGCGTACAAATGCCTGTCTTGAACCAACGTAAGGGCCTTCACCCTGTACAGAGCAGAAGACCTCGGTTATTGGAGCATACATCATATCACACCCAGTGGCCGGGATTTGCGGAGATCTTTCTCGATGTCAAGAATCTCATTGAGGTAGGCATTTGCTATTTCATGCAGCACTTCACCAATCTCGTTCCCTTTGATTCCCATCTCGTCCAGACTTCCATAGTGGTCATGGACGACATTTATACCGAAATGGATCTTCTGGGACACCACAGAGGTGCTGGCAATGGATACAGTGAGTTTTTTGCTGTTTATGAAAAGGTCATCACCCATTCTCTCTATCTTAGAGAATCGCGATGAAAGGACCTCGCGGACAATTGCCGTGAAGAGTCTCTGCCTTGCATATACAAGCTTAAGGTCAGTGGAGTCAAAGTGTTCGATGATGAAATGGAGCATGTCCGTGGAGAATATGATATCACCCTGCTTTTTGTCCTCAAGGTCGATCATATGTTCAATCTTCACATCACATGCCCCTCTGAAAGCGATGATGGAATCTGCCTGCACATCTGCCAGATTGTAGGCCCAGAGGGAAGATATCTGGCTTCCGTCATAATCAATTGACTCATCAAGGATAATGCATTCCATGTTATCACAGGACCAGATTTATTCAGGTATTACCCCAAGCCTAACCAACAGGGGATCGGATATACCTGCCTCAGCAAAGGCACGTTTTCTTCTTACACAGCTCTCACATGTGCCACAGGGAACATCCTCCCCATGATAACAGCTCCAGCTGAACCCAAGAGGAGCGTTGACCTCTATGGCCTTCAAAACGATTTCCTTTTTGTTCATTCCTATAAGAGGAGACACTACCCTGACTTTGTTCAGGGTGGAGTATGACAGGGAATTATCCATAGCTTCAATGAACTCCGGGGAATTGTCAGGAAATGTGACAGCTTCTTCCTTGTTGAAACCCACGATCACGTTGTCAAGTCCCATGCTTTCGGCAAAGCTTGCGGCAATATTTATCATCACACCATTGCGGTTGGGTACCCAGACACTCTTTGCGGATTCAAAGCATATTGAAGGGTCTGCGTCCTCTGATATCTTCTCCAGGGACATCACAGGTACTTCGTTCGCTGTATTAACAAGAGACGTAGCGGTGATCCCGGCAAGCCATCCAAGGTCCACTACCCTGAGGTCGAACCCGAAATACTCGCTTATTTTCTTAGCGCACTCGATCTCACGCCTGGCCGAGCGCTGGCCATAGTCGAACACAAGTGCCAGTTTGATTTCGGTATGCTCCCTTGCAACCGATATAGCAGTAACAGAATCGAGACCGCTACTTAAAAGAGCTATTGCAGTAGTAATATGAATCCTCCGTGATATAATTGGTAATGAGTATAATATTCCATCAGTAATACCTGGAGAATACATTTTTACTATAAGTATGCATCGCTTTAAGTATTAAAGACCCCGACATCATCAAAGCACTGATCGGGAATGAAAATGACAGAACAGAGTTCCTTGAGGATCTCAAACAACTGGTAAAAGACGAGGAAAAGCACACGAACATCTGTAAGAAACGGATTGGCGGATATCTAAAAGTAAAATATTGAACCGTTTAATAGCGGTTCAACTGATGTTCTGATTATTTACGTCTGAAGAAAAAGGCCAGACCTATTATTGCAAGCATTGGAAGTGCAATTGTGGGGAACTCAGGAATTGATTCGCCAGGATAGGATTCTCCTTCTCTCTCCTTCTCTTCTTCCTGTTCTTCTTCTTCCTCCTTCTCTTCTCCCTGTTCTTCTTCTTCCTTCTCTTCTTCCTTCTTCTCTTCTTCCTTCTTCTCTTCTTCCTCAGGTGCAGAAGATGTACTGCCACTCAGCTTCGGAGCACTGCCACCACTCATCCTAAGAGCAGGTAACTCTTCTTTTTCTTCCATCCTGGATTCGTTTTTCGGAAGATCATCCGAATTATTACCTGAGCCGAATTCCGAACTCTGTTCTTCAGGAGCGGGGCCATCCTCAACAGTTCCATTATCTGCTACACCAATATTGGGAGCAGGTGAATCACTGTTCATCAAACCGCTCACCAGAAGAACGGATGCAAACAGTATTGTTGTTATAACAATCAAACGCTTGTCCATTTCGTACCACCATAACTGAAACTTTTTTATTTAGAAATAATATTACTAAAAATTAGTACAGTAGAGCATTATATAAACTTATTTCTAATTTTTTAATGGTTATAATGATGATAATGAGGTAACGTGAATAAAAAAAAACATGACAATAAGCACATATAAATACCAATATCCCTACATTTAATTAAGTGGGACATATCTCAAATTAAAGAATATTTTCGGGCTGTGGATATAAAAATTATTCCAATGTCTGGCCTGAGATATCATGAGGAAGTAGCAAATTGCAGGAAAGAAGAGCAAAGCCGGAAAAGGGAAAAGCCAATCGGCTTATCAATGAAAAGAGCCCCTACCTTCTCCAGCATGCATATAACCCGGTAGACTGGTACCCCTGGGGAGAAGAGGCCTTTATAAAAGCAAAGACAGAGAACAAGCCCGTCTTTCTTTCAATAGGATATTCGACCTGCCACTGGTGCCATGTTATGGAAAAGGAGTCCTTTGAGAATGAGCAGGTTGCACGCCTGATGAACGAGGCCTTCATTTCCGTCAAAGTTGACAGGGAAGAGAGGCCGGATATCGATAGCATATATATGGCTGTCTGCCAGGAACTCACTGGACGTGGAGGATGGCCACTTTCCATAATCATGACACCTGACAAAAAACCATTCCTGGCAACAACATACATCCCCAGGGAAAGCAGGTTTGGTGCTACGGGTATGCTCGACCTCGTACCCATGATAAAGGAAATGTGGTCGAAGAAACGGGGAGAACTTGCAGCCAATGCAGAAGAAATAGTCACTGCCATCACAAGTGCATCCCGTCAGGCTGGAGAAAATATCCTTGACAGAAATGTCCTTGATAATACCTTCAGGCAACTCAAAGATAATTTTGATGTAGTCAACGGGGGTTTTGGTAATGCACCCAAATTCCCCACACCCCACCACCTGACATTCCTTCTTCGGTACTGGAAAAGGACAGGTGATCAGGATGCGCTCGCAATGGTTGAGAAGACACTCCATGCAATGCGACTGGGAGGGATATATGACCACGTTGGATTTGGTTTTCACAGATATTCCACCGATACTCACTGGATAGTGCCTCATTTTGAGAAGATGCTCTACGACCAGGCATTAATATCAATAGCTTTCACGGAAGCGTTCCAGGCGACCCATCGGCAGGAATACGAAGATACTGCCCGGGAGACATTGAAATATGTGACCAGGGATATGCTTTCTCCGGAAGGGGGATTCTATTCTGCAGAGGATGCTGACAGTGAAGGAGAGGAAGGGAAGTTCTACGTATGGACCGAAGGAGAACTTGATAACTTACTGGAAGATCACGAAGCCAGGTTTGTGAAACAACTGTTCAATACCAGCCCTGAAGGCAACTTCAAGGATGAAGCTACCGGAAGCCAGACAGGCACCAATATATTTTATCAGAAAAAAGACCTCAAAGATATGGCTGCAGAGAATAATAAGGACCCTGATAAGCTGAAAACCGAATACGAAAGTATCAGGCAGAAATTGTTTGATCATCGTGAGAAACGTATCCATCCGGCAAAGGATGATAAGATACTGACAGACTGGAACGGCCTGATGATCGTAGCTCTTTGCAAAGCCTGCAGGGTATTCGGGGATGAGAAATATGCCGAACTGGCCTGCAGGGCAGCCGACTTCATCCTTTCGGAAATGGAAAATGAAGGCATGCTCTTCCACCGATACCGGGAAGGAGAGGCTGCTGTTGAAGGCTTCCTTGAGGATTACGCATTTTTCATTTGGGGCCTTACCGAACTCTACCAGGCAACCTTTAAAATAGAGTATTTAGAACATGCACTGAAACTTAACAGACACATGACGAAGCATTTCCTGGATGAAGAGAATGGAGGGTTTTTCCATACGGCTGATTACTCCGAATCCCTGCTGTTCCGCAACAAGGAAGTATATGACGGGGCCGCCCCCTCAGGGAACTCTGTCTGCGCCCTTAACCTGCTGCAACTGGGACGCATAACAGCTGACACTGACCTTGAGATAATGGCCCAGAGAGTATTCGATACCTTCTCCGTGAAGGTCCTGAAAGTCCCCTTTGGATACACACAACTGCTTTGCGCCCTGGACTTTGCCATCGGCCCTTCAAAAGAGATCGTTGTGACAGGAGAATCCGGAAACGAAGAGACAAAGGAGATAACATCCTGTATCAACAGGTATTTCCTCCCCAACAAAGTAATAGTTTTCAAGCCTTCCAAAATAAACTCAGGTATAGAGAGAATCGCAGGTTACGTCGATGACATGGAAATGAAAGACGGAAAAGCGACCGCCTATATATGTGAGAACTACAACTGCAACCTGCCTGTAAATGATACGGAAGAGATGTGTAAGCAACTGAAAGCCGATCATTGAAAAACAAATGGTCGATACTGCCAGGGAAGAGAGAAAAATGAATACTGGAAAATACTACAACCCTGATATAGAGACGATGGGAAGAGAGGAACTCGATTCCCTTGTGGAAGAGCGCATCAGATACACCGTCGATTATGCAGCCAAAAACTCCCTTTTCTATAAGAAATGGTTCCGCGATAACAATATCAAAGCATCGGAGATCACATCCCACGAAGACCTGCTGAACCTACCCGTAATCTCCGGAAAGACCATGCGTGAGAGCCA
>JAWSUM010000064.1:0-17053 GCA_033549165.1 Methanolobus sp. | reverse complement strand
CTCCATAGTAGATACGCGGGTTCGAAACATTGAATTCCCCGACAGGTGGAATATCACGTAAAACGAATACAGGTCTGCCATCATCGGTTTTCGTGCTTACGGGATTCATCACTACTCCGAACCCGTGGGTGTAAACAAGACGTTCGTTTACCCATGTCCTGGCTCCCGGCGACAGTTGAGAGGTATCGAGCTCCCTCACCGATATCATATACTGCCTGTATCCGTCTTCAGTAGGGTAACGGTCGGTGTCTACATTATCGAATGTATAATAGGTTCTGATCTGCTGAAGTTGCCTGTAGGTCTGTTCAAGGGCACGCCGATCCCATATTCTTATGTTTTCGGTAACCTGGGTATTATTTTCCAGCTCGGCAAGTGTAAGTTCACCATTGACCTCGAAAGAACTTTCTTCGATATCCGACAGGCCAAAAGCCATTCTCGTGTAATTTATGTTATATTCCAGATAAGGTTCCTCAAGCTGGAACTCCGTTGGTTCAACTCTGTACTGCTGATAGACACCCGGCACAAAGGAGCTGGCAAGGAAGAATACAACTATCAAAGCTATGCCTATAATGGGGATCTTGATGTTCTTAAGTTTCACATTTGCAAGCAAAGCGATAGCTGTTAGCAAAGATAGAATTGCCAGTATGTTGAATATTGGAAGACGTACGTGAACATCGGTGTATCCGGCCCCTGCTACGACTCCCTGCGAGGAGAACAATATCTCGTACCTGTCAAGGAAAAAACCAAAGGCGATCAATACAAACATGAATGCAAGAAGTACCGAGATATGTACCAGGACCTTTGCAGGCAGCCTGTCAATTATTTTCCCAATACTGATATTCCGGTTCTGGAAGTAGAAGTCTCCACTTTCTTCTGTATCATAGGTCTCAGACTGGAATATGGGCTCAAGCCTGTATATATAAAGAACAAGGACAATTATCAGAGAGATAACGGTCAGGCTAAAGAATACCCCTCTTATCAGGTGGAGGAACGGAAGCTGGAATATGTAGAACCCTACATCGTTCATAAGAATGGGGTCCTCTATACCAAAAGGCGTACTGTTCAGGTAAAGCAGAATGATTCGCCAGTTGCTGCTGAATATCAGGCCGAAAATAGCTGAGAGCGCCACGGTTCCTATTAAGCTGATCCGGGAATCTATCCTTTCGTAATGAATGTTTTTCTCAGAAAGTATCTTGCTTATCGAATCCATTGCAAATCTGACATTCACGTAAAGGAATGCAAATGCAACTACGAAGCCAGGTATTATAGTCAGTAATCGCCATTGCAATATTGTTATGAACACGGATGTATATCCGATCATTTCGAACCAGAGATAGTCCGTATATATTCCTATAAGACTGCTTATGCCCAGGATCAATACCAGGATCAACAGGAAGAGAATTCTCATATTTTTCATAATGAACAACTAACCCACAAGGACCCAGGATTATTACTAAGCCCCATATAGAATATAAGATATGGTTCAATAAATCACTTTTCCATAATCTGAGCTGACCATGTCATAGAAGTAGCATGGATAAACATGCTTTTATGTTATCAAATTCAATCAGTTTGTGATGGAAGCAGGTACCGGCTCACAGAAAAGGAAAAAGGTTCTCTTTTTATGTTACCACAACTCCGCCAGGTCCCAGATGGCTGAAGGTTTCCTGAAAGCTATGTATGGGAATCGATATGAGGCTTACAGCGCAGGTGTCGAAGCCACTGTTGTAGATTCCCGGGCTGTCCAGGTCATGAAAGAAATAGGTATTGACATTTCAGGTCAGCGCTCTAAAGTTTCTCAGGAATATCAGGATACCGTATTTGACCTTGCGGTAACTGTCTGCGACCGGGCCAGGCAGAACTGTCCCATCTGCAGCGCGCCCCTGGAGCTCCCGGACGAACAACCTGAGGCGACCGACCAGCCCAGGGCAAAAGAAGTGATTCACAAAAGTTTCAAGGACCCTGCCGATGCTTTGGGTTCTGAAGAAGAACAACTTGAAGTCTTCCGGCGTGTAAGGGATGAAATAAAAGAATGGGTCTCCCTGGCGTTCGAATGATCAGCTTTCCTTTGTTCGGTTCAGATATCATCCCTGATCAATTTACAGATACGGAATCCTTCTTATAATATTCATAGAGATCCTTTGCCCATTGAAGTGCACACTGATCAAAACTTGGATGTATCTGCTGTCATACTCTCTCTTGATATTCAGTATACGCAGAAAGATGTACAAATCTTACAGGCATGTTCAGTGAAGTTGAACATGAAAGAGCGGTCATCAACCAAAAACAGATAGTCAAAAAATATGTCGAGGAACAGGAACCTGTTCTATCGGACAGTTCACCGTTCTCAATCATGAAACCATGCGGTTGTCCCTGGTATACTTTCAATTCAAAGTATTTACCGTCAGCATCAAGTTCAGTTGCATAGGTATAGATATCGGACACGTTGCTTGCCTCATCACTTGTCCCGTGAATTATCAATATGGGCGCCTCAAGCTGGTCGATCACTTCAGCGGGTGCGGTCGGCTGGGCCTCGGTCCCTCCCGAATAAGGGAAACCGTACCATGCGACTCCCGATTCAAATTCCGGCATCTGAGGAAGGAAAAGCATGGTGTAACGTCCGCCTGCACAGAAACCTGTCAGACCGAGACGTTCAGTGTCTACATCCGGCCTTGTTCCGAGATAGTCTACTGTATCCTGAATCAACTGCTGGACTGCTGCATCATTGGGAGACTGTTCAAAGGTCTGCCATTCAGGTGCTATCACAACATATCCTTCCGAAGCCAGATCCTCAGTAAGTTCTATGTAACCCGGTTCCAGTCCATTGAACGAATGTATCAGCACGACTGCAGGTTTCTGGCTTTCAGTTGAAGGTGCTGCCACATAGGCAGGATAGGTCAGATTGCCACTGACAATCTCCACTTCCGTTCCTTCTACCTGAGGTCCTGTCACATTCCCGTTGCTTTCCGTTCCGTTATCTGTTGTATCACCGGTGTCACTGACACAACCTGATGAGCCGATAACGGATATCATTAAAAGACAAAGAAGTAAATATTTCATTTCTAACCCCCGATTCTGCTCGGTATTCTTTAGTACATAGAAGTATACGGTAACGATTTCCGGCCAGATATCGTTGGGGAGATCAGACAGGTACGTCTTCTATCTTGTCAAGGATAAATATGTCAGACTTACCGATAACACCTAGCTCTTCCATTTTCTCTTTCAGTTCTTTTGACTCACTGAACTTGCGTGCGTTCTCGGGATTATCCCACTCAAGAAGAATCGTGACGTCATTTGGATCCTCTACGGTGCGAAAAAGCATTCCTCCTTTGGAGCCTTTCTCCTTTCGTTTGGAACCGAATTCATCAAATCCTGGTTTCCATTTAGAAAAATCCTTTACCTTGTGTTTGACGAGCATATATACCACTTAAATTCCCCCAATTTCTTTTTTATTTGTGCCTATAAATAGGTTTGGGCCATACCTTTCAAGTAGTTTATGAACAGAATCGTTTTAAAATAGAACATGAACATTTACGGGTACAGATCAGAACAGGAGTAAAATGAACTATTTCTTTGAATCAAGCAGGCTTGCCTTCAGATCATGGACACTAAAGGATAAAACCGAATTCAGGAAAATGAATTCAGACCTGGAAGTGATGGAATACTTCACTCATATCCTGACATCTGAAGAAAATGACAGATTGCTTGACAAGATCACAGGGGATATGACCGAAAAGGGTTACGGACTATGGGCCACTTCCTGGTAATTTGTCTCCTGACAAAGATGAAAGCAAATTACTAAAAGAATGATTGACGGGTTCCTTAAATAAGTTATGGTATTTGATCTGAACTTTGATAATGAAATGACGGTATTACCATGGTTAGTTAGCCTCTTTCATCGTTTTGCCCCTTGCAAGGGATGCGAATATTCCTATGATGCATAGGATCGTGAACAGGATGAACGCATAGTGCAGGCTTGTAACGAACTGTGGGTAATACTCAGGCGTTATTACTACCGGACCTACAACAATGGCAAGGATCATCATTGCGATACCCATTGAGAGCATCTGGCCAAGCAGCCTCATGGTTCCGTTCATACCGGATGCAACTCCGTAGAACCTTTTATCCACCGAGCTCATTATGACATTCGTGTTCGGGGATGAGAAGAGCCCGAAACCTGTACCGAGAACCAGCAGAGCGATGATCATGTACCGGATAGGCGTTGTTTCCGTGATGAAAGTCAGCAGGAAGAGTCCTGTTGCAGTAAGACCCATTCCCGCCGATGCGATGAAACGTGGCTCAACCCTGTCTGAAAGCCGGCCGGCCATTGGCGAGATCACAGCCTGCATAACAGGTTGCACCACCAGAATAAAGCCTGCCTGCTGGGGTGTGAACCCTTTGGTATATTGCAGGTCGAGACTCAGCAGGAATGTCACTGCAAAGGTTGCACTGTAATTGATAAGTGCAGCGAGATTTGAAAGGGCGAAGACCCGGTTATCGGTCAGGAGCCTGATATCGAGGACGGGAGAAGGTATACGCAACTCGTACATGGCAAAAATGAGCACACCTATAATCCCCACTGCTATAAGTGAGAAACCTTTTACGTCCGGAAGGACAGAGAAACCGTACATTACAGCGATCACAGATGCACCATAGATGACCGAACCAATCAGATCGAAGCGTTCTCCTCTGCACTCAGCCCATTCGCCTTTGAGTTTCCAGAGTATCAGGATGATCGCTATGATTCCTATCGGAACATTCACCAGGAAAATACTCCTCCAGCCAAAATACTGCGTCAGTATGCCTCCAAGGAAAGGACCGCTGGAAAGTCCGATGTAGACCGCAGTGATATAAATACCAAGGGCCGTACCTCTTTCCCCCGGCGGGAAAACCGAAGTAAGAATAGCGACTCCGGTACCGAATATCATGGCACTTCCCATACCCTGGACCATCCGGAGCCCGATAAGCATTCCTGTAGAGGGAACCATGGTCATCAGCAGGGATGCAAAGCTGAATACCATTATACCGTAGAGGAATATCCTTTTTCTCCCATGGATATCGGCAAGTTTTCCGAAGGGAACAAGAAAAACTGCGGATGAAAGAAGGTATGCTGTTGCGACCCATGAAAGAGCGATCGCATCCATATTGAATTCCGCTCCTATTGTGGGCAGTGCGATGTTCACTGCCGAGCCATCAAATGGAGTGATGAATCCTGCAAGTACCGCAATAAGAAGTACTATCCTTTTTTCGGTCTTGCTGGCAGATGCCTCTGAGTTTTGATATGACTCGGGGTCTCCGGGCGAAATTCCTGCATCTCCTGATGAGTTAGCGACACATTTTCTTGTTTGCATCATAATTATCACTGCTTAGCAAGATTTCTCAAAACCTTCGGCGATAGTACTTTCATATTTTTCCTGCCGGTGGTAGGCATTGACATTCTATTGAAAGACTATAAAGGCAACGTTCCGTCAACATTGTTTCAATCGTTCGGTGTACATAAAGTGAAGGAAGCTCATTTACTAATTGCCTGAATGAAGACAAGATAACTGATCTTTTATCCTGAACAAAGCTATCGAACCTTTATTCACAATTTTGAAATGCCGTAAGGTCATATCAGAAAATGGTACTGGGAGTGATCTACGATATTGGACAGAGTGCCAGGGCACTTTGTGCAGATATGAAAATGCAGGATTTCTGAATCAGAGTATTTGAAAATGAGTTGAAAGTGGTACGACAATAGTTTGTACATCACCTGTTTCCCGAAGTATTACCAACTCAGGATATGCTAAGCTGAACAGCAACTGGACATCAGTGGTATTGGGAGGAAGTTCATATGTCAGAAGATTTCAACCTCAGATCAAAGGAATACTGGATTCGTATGGTGTGGGGCCTGTTTGTAGGATTGCTCAGTGCAATGGGAGCATTCATCTTTATCGCCCTTATGAACCTTGGCCAAAGCCTGATATTGCCGGATCTGACGGACTGGACGCCTTTTTCCGGATCATGGTTGATGGTCGTGATCATGACATCTATCGGGTTTCTGGTAGGCCTGATCCATCATTTCAGCTCGGCTGCAGAACTTGACGTATTTGCTGCGGTAGACGAAGGTCGCCTTGACCCGAAACCCGTACCTTCTTCATTGCTGGCATCACTGTTATCACTCATAAGCGGCTTCAGCCTTGGTCCCGAAGTTCCCACAGGTATGCTGGCAGCAGGTCTGGGAACCTGGATATCCGATCGACGAGATATTGATTCCAGATCTACCCAAACTAATGTTCTCAGTGGCGTATCAGCTGCCTACAGTGGGCTGTTCTCATCGACGTTTGCAATGTTATTGATCCTGCTGGAATCCAAACACAGCCAAAATCTGGCCTATTACGGAACTCTGTTGATTGCTGCGCTTTCGGGAGTGATCGGTTTTAGTCTCTTTTACTGGCTGGGAGGAGACGCTCCATCATCGCTCCTTGGACTTTTGTCGCCACCTGCCTATGATCTGAGGATCTGGCACCTGGCAGCAGCAGTTCTATTAGGGATAATTGCAGTCCCCTTTGGCCTGCTCTTTCCGATAATGAACAGGATATTCAGCCGCCTGGTAATGCCACTCAACAAACAACCCATATTTCGCAGCACTGTGGGAGGGTTATTGCTGGGTCTGCTGTCCGTGGTCCTGCCCACGACTATCGGCCTTGGTACCACGGAGATGGAAACCGTTACACAGCAGGCAGCCGAGATAGGGGTCATTCTGCTTATCGTGTTCGCCCTGGCGAAGCTATTGGCCCTGAGCGGAGCGTTGTCCTTCGGCTTCATTGGCGGCCCGATTTTCCCGCTCCTGTTTGTCGGCTCGGCTGTAGGATCGGCCATCAATCTGCTCTTTCCCCAGCTACCGGAAGGTCTGGTCCTGGGCTGCATGATAGTTGCCGTACCTGCTTCCATTGTACCCATACCGCTGGCACTGGCAGTCATCGGTATTGTGATCATAGGCGTATCCTTAACAAATGCCCTCCCTGTCATCATTGCAGCACTGGTCGCATTCAGTATCACTCATGGTCTGTTGATGAAAGGTGAAGAAAAGACAGAATGAGAAGGGATTATAGATTGAGACTGATGCTTTTTACACATCGATCGAGCATTCGGTTTCCGAAAGATGACCTACTGAACATGAGATTGGACTGTAGTAGTTAAAAAATGAACTAACTTGCATATTGATGCCACCTTGGCATCTTGTTTGACTCCTGACTAGATACCTTATCTATACCTGATCCTCGTCTGAGAGGTAATGGAATGACAATACAAGATGGGAAAAGCAATGAGAAGAGTCTGGGTTATGAAATATTCATAGGCACCCTGGCAATAATATCTGTTTTCGATATGTTTATCTTGTTCATGCCGAACATTTCGCCTAACACCGAACAAGTGCTGACTATAATCCAGGGCTTTCTAACCATATTCTTTCTCATCGATTTTTTTTACAGGTTCTTCACAACGAGTTCAAAGCGGTATTACTTCTTCCGGGACTTCGGATGGGCCGATCTTCTATCGTGCTGGCCCGGCTCCGGATTAAGAATATTGCGTTTATTCCGCCTGGCAAAAGTATACCGACTGCTGAAAAATTACAGCTACAGGCAAATAGTCAATGAGGTCACAGAGAACCGTGCTCAAATGGCTATCTATATAGTCATTGTCATGGTAGTGATAATCCTTCAGACAGGTAGCAATTGGGTGCTGAGGTTCGAGAGCCAGAGTCCTGAAGCTAACATAAAAACAGGTTCAGATGCCCTGTGGTGGGCTTTTGTGACAATAACAACTGTTGGTTACGGAGACAAATATCCAACCACAGGCGGAGGCAGATTGATCGGTATTGCGCTTATGACCTCCGGTGTTGGTGTATTCAGCGTGTTCACCGGTTTCATAGCCAATTCATTCCTGGCTCCGAGAAAAAAGAAGGAAGAAAAAGAAGAAAAAGAAAATATCTCTGAAGCAAGTGACCCTAAATCCAAGATCTTAAAGATAAAAACCATGCTGCAAGAACATGAAAAGGCAAGTACTGAACTTCGGGAAAAGCTGGAAGAGATTGAAAAAGTACTCTGGGGGAGATGATCGATAAAGGCGTGTCTTCTTGCTGCTTTCAGATCTCTCTCCCGGTCGGGAACGTAGTCGATGATAAAAGACTACAGGCAGATGCTTACGGATTCACATCCTTTAGGCATTCTGCACTGGTGCACAGGTATTTCCCTTGTAAGTTACCATCGGTCTGGGCAGGTCGATGTCCAGGGCATGTTTCAGGACCTCTTCAATGGTCTCAACGGCTACGAACTCGAGTTCGTTCCTGGCCTCTTCCGGCACATCCTCCAGGTCCCTCTCGTTCTCCTTTGGCAGGAGTATCTTCTTGATACCTGCCCTGTGAGCAGCCAGCACTTTTTCTTTTATGCCGCCCACAGGCAGCACTGCACCGCTCAGTGTGACCTCGCCTGTCATTGCAAGTTTCGGGTCTACCGGCTTGCCTGTGATCAGGGATGTCAGGGCGGTGAAAAGTGTCACACCTGCTGAAGGACCGTCCTTCGGGGTCGCACCCGAGGGAACGTGGATGTGGATATCACTGGCAGTGAAATCAAAGCTGCTTGCAGTGGACGCAAGCCTTGACCTGACCAGACTCAGGGATATCTGTGCAGATTCTTTCATCACATCCCCAAGCTGGCCTGTGAGTGTGAGATTACCTTTTCCGGGCATGAAAGTTCCTTCAATGAAGAGGATATCGCCACCAACAGGTGTCCAGGCAAGACCTGTGACCACACCTGGTACGTTATCCTTTCTGGCCTCGTCCTGCCGTATAAGCTCTTTTCCGAGGATCTCCTTGAGCATATCAGTCTTCACCACATAGGGTGTATCAGCCTTTCCTGATACTATCCTCTCGGATACGAATCTGGCAGTTCTTGCAAGCTGTTTCTTGAGTCCTCTCACACCTGCCTCACGGGTATACCTGTCAATGATGGTATTCAGGGCATCATCCCCGATTCTGAGCTTATCCGCATCAAGTCCATGATCTTCCAGTATGTCGGGCAGTATGTGGTCCTTTGCGATCGCAAGCTTTTCACTCTTTGTGTATCCCGATATCTCGATGATCTCCATCCTGTCAAGGAGTGGTCCGGGGATGGTTGAAAGGGAGTTTGCAGTTGCTATGAACAATACCTCTGACAGGTCATACGGGACTTCCAGGTAATGATCCGAGAAAGTTCCGTTCTGCTCAGGATCAAGCACTTCCAGCAGTGCACTTGCAGGGTCCCCGGAGTAGGAAGCTGAAAGCTTGTCTATCTCGTCGAGTATGAAGACCGGGTTCTTGGTGCCCGCCTTCCTTATGCTTTGAACGATCCTTCCAGGCATTGCTCCAACATACGTCCTTCTGTGTCCCCTGATCTCTGCTTCATCCCTGACGCCTCCAAGGCTCACACGTACATACTCCCTTCCGAGGGCGTCCGCAATACTCTTTCCAAGGCTTGTCTTCCCGGTTCCGGGCGGTCCGGTGAACAGAATGATAGAACCCTGCTTCTCACTTTTGAGCTTCATGACCGCAAGGTGCTGGATTATCCTTTCCTTGACCTCCTCAAGGCCGTTGTGGTTGCCCTCAAGCACCTGGCGGGCTTCTGTGATGTCAATGCCCTTTTTCTCTTCCACCGCCCAGGGAAGGTCAAGCAGCAGGTCCAGGTAGTTCCTGATAACATGACTCTCGGGATTATGGTCGCCTCCGGTCTCAAGTTTCTTCAACTCTGAAAGTGCCTTCTTCTTCACATCATCAGGCATCATCGAGTTCTCGATCCTGTCTCTGTATCCTCCTTCTCCGGATACAGGATCATCTCCCCCGTTGAGCTCTTCCTGGATCACCTTGAGCTGTTCACGCAGCATAGCCTCCCTGTTCGACTTATTCACCTTCTCAGCAACCTTTTTTGCCACTTCGATCTGGACATTGATGTTATCTTTCTGGTTAGTCAGAACAAAGAGGAAAGTGAGATAGCGTTCGCGAACAGAGGTAGTCTCCATAAGATCCTGCTTGTCCTTGAGCTCTATAGGCATGAATGGCATGACATATCCCATGATCTGGTCTATGGAATCCATTTTGCCGATAGGCCTGACGAAATGTTCCGAGCTCTGGAAACGTTCACTTATCTCATGGATGGTCTTTTTTATATCCGCTATGAGCTCTTCGTTGAGCTCTTCATCAAGGTCATGGATGTCAGGGACCGGTTCATATGTGGTATAGAACACACCTTCTTTGCTGTGAAGGGAGACAGACTCCAC
Source organism: Methanolobus sp. (assembly GCA_033549165.1). GTDB lineage: Archaea > Halobacteriota > Methanosarcinia > Methanosarcinales > Methanosarcinaceae > Methanolobus. The sequence goes on along the minus strand of JAWSUM010000064.1, from coordinate 6,763 downwards.
TCTCTGGATCGATTTTGCAGAGACCAGATATCCCTTGTCAGCAGGCAGTACTGATAGGATCTTCAGAAGGTTTCCTGTTCTGTACATAGTGTCTTCTGTCAGGTCAGAAGATTTCGTGCCACTTTTCACGGTCAAACCTACTGCATATGCAGATCCACCGTCTTTCACTTCATTCAGGAGTATTTCTCCGGTGGTTTTATCTGTAAGGAATTTTGTCTGGCTTCTGGGGTAAGCCACTGTTTCAAAGAGAGGCGTTACAATACTCTCTTTGTTCTCTCGGTTATTGATAGTTCTTTGTGGATACATTATTTGTCACTCTATATTATCGCAATTATTTAGTTCAGTTTTACCTAACTACTGGCAGAAAAAAAAAATCATCTCACTTTTTGCAGAATGCTTATCAGCGCATCCATCTCTCTCTCATCCAGTGAATCTGCCATCTTCTCTATAAGTTTCATCAGGGCATTCTCTTCTGCACGGGCTACTGTCTGCCCTTTCTCTGTCAGGCGAATGTGAAATATCCTGCCGTCAGCAGGGGATCTTTCTCTATATACGCACTTCATTTTTACGAATCTGTTGACCATTTCCGTAATTGTGGGTTTCGAATTACGGGTGATCCTGGCAAGCCTGCTGAATGTCACTTCCCCATGTTCGTCAATGAGTCTCAGGTATTCTATCTGCTTCACGGTTATTTCCGACAGTTTGCATCCGGAGAAAACCTCAGAAGAGCATTCGCTTTTGATCCTGAACAGGTTCTCAAATACTATGTACAAATGCTCTTTTTTTTCTTTCATGCTTCTTGTCCGGACTGTTAGTTAGGGTTTCCCTAATTATAAAGTTTTCGGCGTTACAGTATATATAATAAATGGACAAAACTACACCTACATCTGAAAAAGAAGGTCAGGAAGCATTCATTTACATCTTACTGCTTACCTGGAAAAGAATCCCGGATTGAGCCATCCGAAATATCTCTGGAAAAATCCTACTTCGACCACTTCCACCGGAGCCTCCAGGGTTTTGGAATACATAATATTACCTTCCGGAGTATCGTATCGCAACGTGGTATCCACACCATATACTTTAGCTACTGCCTCACTGTCTGCCTGGATCCTTATCCTGGCAACGGCCGTGCTATTGGGTTCCATTGTGGATAGATAGGCCATATCATCGGTCGTACTCAACGGATCGGACGGATTTGCTATCAACTTGACGTTCAGTGCTTCTTCCTCACCTGTGTTTTTGATGGTTATCTCGATTATGTTATTCGCTCCCGGATAAAGACTGCCTGTGGTGTTCATGATCTCAAAATAGGCCTGCTTTTTTACTATTATCTTTAGAGTCTGGTTCTGGGCCATCATTCCGTACCAGCGGTTCACATCATAGGTCTGGGTGGTTGCATTTGCACTTTCAACCTGCACGTTCTTCAGGTAGTCATAGGAGAGATCCAGGTAGAGATTATACTGTCCTGCCGTCGCCTTTTCATCGATCTTTATGACGAATTGTGCAGGTTCGGGGGAGTTCTGACCGCTTTTGATAGTGCCAAGCTGCTGGCTGACTGACTGGATCTCGACAGGACTGTCCGGGTCTGCTGAAAGAGAAGCCACAACACCCACGGCATCCACTACACCACTCTCCAGCTCCATTTCTGTCTTGGCGGCAAACACCTCATCGGCACCTTCCGGGGTCCTGTCACTCTCAAACCCCAGTAATTTGCCATTGTTAACCACATCGAGATTCAGGGTGACCGTCTGACCTCTTTCTAATTCATTGCTGCCGATAATGGTTGCAACAAGATAGGGACTGCCGTCCACATTATAATAGTTCTCGCCAAGATCGAAGCTTTGCGGGATATTATAAGTATCCGGCGTATCATAAGCACCTGCTGCACCCCATACCATAAGGGTCATCAGAGTATAGAATATAATAAGTTTCTTCATTTTATGCTTCCCTCCTGAACAGATAGACACCTGCACTGAAAGTAATGACCGCAAATAAAGAGAGTATTACCAGATCTGTGAATATAGCATTCAGACCCTGACCCTTGATCATGATGATACGCATGGCGTTGTTCGCATAGGTCAGGGGCATAAAATAAGATATGAAGCGCATCCAGTCGGGAACCGAACTCAAAGGAAAGAAAACACCTGTGACGAACATGGATGGAAGGATGACCAGCAGGTTCAGCTGGAAGAAGGACTCCATATCATCAACCCTTGTTGACAGGACAATCCCTATACCTACACCGCTGAGGGTGAAAATGGTAAGTACCAGTGCAACAAGGAGCCAGCTACCGTTCATGTTGAATCCCACAAGGAAATATGCTGCAAATATCAGTATGACAGCTCTGGCTAACTGTAATATCAGTTGGTAGATGGTTTTCCCGAGAATCACCGATCTCCTGCTGACAGGTGTCATCAGGATGCGGACAATGGTGCCGTCTTCCTTTTCACCTGCGATAGCAGAACCTGTGGTGGCTACGGAACCCATGAAAACGGTAAGTGCTATAACGGCTGGCGTAAGAAAGTCCAGGTATGCAAGATTGCCGTAAATAGTGGGAACATATATAGTGACAGGTCCGGTCTCTGACACGAATTGATTCATAAAATTGACTATGATCCCGCTTGTGGTTGTGTCCGACGAGTCCGTCAGAAGGGTCAGGGTCACGTTCTCATTATTCGCCAGAAGGTCGCTGTAATCATGAGGAATGAGCAGAATAGCCTTGTACATCCCTGCATCTATTTTACTTTCGGCCTCTGATCGTGACATATCCTTTGTGTAGGTCACCTTGAACATAGGTTCCCCGTTATATTCAGAGGTATAACTTCCTATTTGCTGAACAAGGGAAATTGAGGCTGTGCCTGTATCGTCGTTAACGATGAGGATAGGGGCATTGTTTACCGTGCCGCCCATGCCGTAGCCAAAAAAGACAATCATGACTATAGGGAACAGGATCAAAGGAACAATGAGCGCTTTTTTTCTGGAGAGCTGCCTGAACTCTTTAACCGTTATGATCCATGCATGCTTTAGCTCGGTCTTTATTGCCACCTAATCACGCACCTCCGTTCCCGTAAGGTGTATGAACACATCTTCCAGATTATCAGACCCTGCTTTTTCTTTCAGTCTTGCCGGTGCATCCAGGGCTACCAGTTTGCCCAGGTTCATAACCGCAACCCTGTCACAGAGATTGTCCGCCTCTTCCATATAATGGGTTGTAAAGACCAGGGTCTTTCCCTCCCCGTTGAACCTTCTGGCAAGTTTCCATATAGCCTGCCTGGTCTGCGGGTCAAGACCAGTTGTGGGCTCATCCCAGAATATGATCTGCGGGTCATGCAACACGGCACAGATGACTGACAGACGCTGCTTCATACCACCCGAAAAACCTCCCGAGAAGCGATCCGCATGATCATCAAGACCTACAAGTTTCAGGTAATAATCGATCCGTTCTTCCATGACATGTTTTGGAACATCATACAGCCGGCCCATGAGTTCCATGTTTTCCCTTGCCGTAAGGTCCGGGTAAAGGCTGAGTTTCTGGGGAACGATACCTATGATCTGTCTTATCCTGTGGTCATCTTTTTTTGCATCAAAGCCTGCAACCTTTATGCTGCCCCCGGTAGGCTTTATTAGCGTGGTCAGCATGGAAAATATGGTGGACTTGCCGGCTCCGTTCGGTCCTATCATGCCGAAGATCTCACCATCGAATATATCAAAACTGACATCATTCACTGCGGTGATCTCCTTTCCTCTTGAAACGAAAACCTTGGAAAGGTCCCTTACCTCTATGATAGTTTCTGTTCGATCACCCCACCAACTTACCCGCTGTCCAGATCCAACCATATCCTGGATATTTTATACGACACTAAAATGAAGTCCGGTATTCCACCAGACCAGTTTGACAATACTTGCCTCTTTCACAATCCCTCGGGTAGTTGTACCAGCATATTCTTTGAAGTTACCACCCTTAGGGCGGAACTTTAAGTCTTTTCGTCCCGTCCCCACAAGATTAAGTTTTTATCTGTACTTATTTAAAGATTCTGAAATCTAGCTTGCAGAACTCCTGCTTAGTCACAAATATCAGATCCAGATCAACAGAGTTCGATATCATAGATGCTCAAAAGTGAGATCACTTCAGGAACTGAGAACCTGGTCTTTTTGAGGAAATTGTCGTTGGGATCTATAGCATAGTTCTTCGCATTCTTAAATGATGCATGGCTGAGATCGGTATTTTTAAAGATGCTGTCCGTGAGGTCCGATCCTTCGAAATCCGCACCTTTGAGGCTGGTATTTACGAAATCACAGCCATTGACACGGCAATTGATGAAATCAGTATTTTCGAGATCCATATCGGAAAACACTGAATAGGATACAAAAGAATCCTCGAATCCGATTGCGAATATGAAGTTATTGCATTTTGAAAAGTCCAGTCCCATTATCTTGCAGTTCCTGAACCTGATATCCTGAAATCTTGTGTTATTCAGGTTCACATTCGATAAGTTGCAATTCTCAAAAATGCAATCTACGAATCTTGAATTCCTGAAGGATACGCCTGTAAGGTCCATGTCCTTAAAGGTCTCTGATTCAAACTCTTCACTCTCGAACTCCATGCAAAAAGAAGTGGCTGAATTTTATTAATAACTTTGTGTGCCAATAACCCAATAAAAAACAGACTGTCCTTTATATTTCATATGATCTTACCCCATTCACAATAAAACTTAATACCTACAAAGTAACTACTGCATAGTTAGGGAAGTGTGTGGACATATGGAACTTAAGACTATCATCGTTTCCTTGTTAGTGTTAACAGTGTTGTTAAGCTTACCCATGGTCTCAGCAAGACCTGCATACCTGGAAGCTTTCAAAGAACAGTACGATACAGGAGACACGAAGCTTGATACATGCAATACCTGCCATGAGAACCAAAACGGTGGTGGACCCAGGAATCCTTACGGAACTGCCTTTGAGAACAACAACATGGATTTTGTATCAATCGAGGATCAGGACTCTGACGGGGATGGATTCACCAACCTGGAGGAGATCAATGCCCTGACATTCCCGGGGAATTCTGAAGATCATCCGCAAACAGGATCAGATACCCAACCCGAGACCGATGTAAATGAAACTGATCCGGCTGGTGACCCGGCTACAGAAAATACAACTGCACCTCAAAATGAGGAGCCGTTAAGTGACCTGCCGTCAGATCAGCAAGCATCCGGATTCGGTGCTCTTCTTACAATCATCGGAATCGTATCGGCCATTTACTGGTACAGGAAAGGCTAACATAAAACCTCATTTTATTTCTGTTTTTATTCTTTTAAGCAACTTTCTTAGCCTGGCATACGAATATGCATTGACAATATCATCTTTTGTCAGCCATCCCCTGCGTGCCTGACCCACGCCAAACCTCATAAAAGCAAGATTCGATACGGCATGACTGTCCGTATTGATACTGAATTTAACACCAAATTCCTTTGCTTTCAAGATCATCCGATCATTTATGTCCAGTCTTTCAGGATGACCGTTTATCTCCAGGATCTTACCCCTATCAGCTACAGTCTTAAAGATAGTATCAAAATCGGCTTCATAGGCTTCTCTTTTGCCTATCAGCCTGCCTGATGGATGTCCCAGTATATGCATGTACTCATTCTCTAGTGCGGAAATAATCCTTTGCGTCATTTCTTCCTTTAATGAATTGAAACCCGAATGGACCGAACCTATAACAATGTCAAGCTCGTCAAGGATCTCATCCGGATAATCCAGGCTTCCGTTTTTAAGTATATCCACCTCCGCACCTTTGAGTACCCTGATATCATGCTTTCCTGATATGCGGTCTATTTCCTCCCATTGCCGTTCCAGTTCGTCGATCTCCATGCCCCTTGCAATTCTCTGGGATCTTGAATGATCCGTTATCGCAATATATTCATAATCCATATCCCTGGCAGCCTTTACCATATCCTCGAGACTGTCGTTGCCTTCACTGAAGTTTGTATGTACATGCAGGTCACCCTTGATATCACCGAGCTCTACAAGTTCCGGAAGCTTGTTCCCAGTTGCAGCATCGATCTCTCCCCTGTTCTCCCGGAGTTCAGGAGGGATGTACTGAAGGCCAAGTCTTGAATATATGCTTTCTTCACTTTCACCCTCGACCTTTTCTCCAGAGTCCTTCCTGAAAAGTCCATATTCTGAGAGCTTGTACCCCTTTGAGATGGCCAGGTCCCTCATTGCTATATTGTGGTCTTTCGAACCCGTGAAGTACTGCATCGCTGCGCCATAACTTTCTGCAGGGACCACTCTCAGGTCAACATGTATACCCTCCTTGAAAATCACAGTGCTCCTTGTAGTCCCCCTGGATTCCACCCTGTCGGCGTTTTCCATGCTGACAAAGGTCTCCATGACATTTACGGAATCGCTGGCAACCACCAGCATATCAATATCACCTATCGTTTCCTTCATCCTGCGCAACGAACCTGCACAGGATATTTTCTCGAGATCACCGTTCTCTCTCATATAGGAAAGGACATCTTCCGCAAGATCCATTGCTTTTCCAAGTTGCATGCGCTCACGGCTCTTTTCGAACATAACGATGGATCTCAGGATATTCTCCTCGGTCTTTTCACCGAACCCCGGGAGTTCCCTGATCTCATGCTCTTCGACAGCCTCCCTGAGGTCGGAAACGGTCTTGATGTTCACCTCCTCAACCAGTTTCTTCACTCTTTTGGGACCAAGACCCCTGATTTCAACCAGTTCACTGGTCCTGACAGGCGCC
>JAWSUM010000063.1:0-17133 GCA_033549165.1 Methanolobus sp. | reverse complement strand
AGGCAATTCACATATGAGAATGTGGCCATTGCAGATGATTCCGGATATTATGAGATGAGAGTACCTTATTCGACAAGTGGCAGTGATACGGAGTTCACCACTGAACCGAACTACGTGGTTTTCCTCGAGAACGTGACCACTTCGCAGGATGTGGCCGTCAGCGAGGAAGATGTTACACAGGGAAATGAAATACAAGTGGACCTGGTATAGATACATATACGGCCCCCGTTTTTTAAAACGACCGGATGCCGGCGGTTAATTCTCACCTGGATATCAGTTACTTGGATCTCAATTACTTAGATCTCAATTACTTAGATCCCAGTTAAGAGATAAAATCTGGGAATTGGCTGACACCCGGGATGGAAGTCCGTATCTTCCTTCTGTTTATCTGAACGCGTTACGTATAAGTAGCAGAAAACAAATCTATTCCTTGAGCATTAATAATGGCGACTGATGTATAAAGTGAAAGGTGGGTTGAAAACAAACACGAATAATGTTGATACGAGTGATAATATGAGTTCAGGAGATTTACAGGATAAGAAGATCCTAATGGTTATTGCACAGAAGAATTTCAGAGACGAGGAGTTCCTTGAACCAAGAGAGATCTTTGAGGATATGGATATAGATGTTACAGTAGCAAGTAACAGCACGGATGAGGCTGAAGGCGTTCTCGGCAGGAAGATAAAGCCTGATGTCAGTATAGATAAGGCAATTGCAGCGGATTATGATGCTATTGTGATAGTAGGAGGCGGCGGTTCAAAGGAGTACCTCTGGTCCAATGAGAAGCTCCATGAGCTTATAAGGGATGCCATCGAACATGAGAAAGTGGTTGCTGCAATCTGTATATCTCCTGTTGTCCTGGCAAAGGCAGGTGTTCTGGAAGACAAGAAGGCTACGGTGTTCAAGGATTCTGCCTGCATCAAGGAACTCAAGAGTTGCAAGGCGGTCTATGAGGATGAGGATGTCATCATCTCGGACAACATAGTTACCGGCCGTGACCCAAAATGTGCAGAGAGGTTCGGTGAGGCTGTACTGGAAGCCCTTTTAAGGACGTGAACCGGTTACTCTGCCGGTGTCTTTCTTTTCTTTCCCGCAGAGATCCTGTTAATTATCTTCAGATGGATAGATTTCTGACTCTGTAGAGAGCCTCATTTGAATTGAATAGACAAACCTGGAATACCTGCCAGGGTTTATGTACTGATAGCTTGATTTTGGATAGCGATGGGGCACATATTAGTGACAGTAAGGAAGCATCTTTAAGTCCATCCCTCTTTTCTCGATATCCTCAATGTTATAAGTGACAGGACAATATAGGTGATCATCCATGCATAACCGAATCCCAATATTCCGTACTCTGTGAGAAGGACAAAAGAAAGTCCGATTATCAATGAGAACCTGATAAAATTGATCTTTACCAGTTGCTTTACCTTCATCTGGATGTTCAGTATGGGTACGAAGAACTCATACAGAACTACGAAAAAACTCGACAAAACGAGGATCTGAAGCAAGGGCAGGGCCTGAACATAATCCTCTCCGAATATCTGCAGTATGATGGCACCAAAGAAATAAATGAAGATGATACTGGGAATCAGCAATACTAAGACTATCTTTCCTGATCGGACAAGATTTCTCTTAATGCCTTCTCCGTAACTGCCCTCTATGAAGAATGAAGCACTTATGGACATGGGAGCGATCCAGATGAGATTGCTGACAGAATACGCGATGTAGTAAAGGGCAGCTTCTTCTTTTCCAACGAGGATCAGTATGATCGTAGGCATTAGCAGTGCAGGACTTTCATACAACAGGTTGGCAACGTAGTTTCCTGAAGAGAAAGCAAATGAATCCTTTAAGAATTCCCTGTCGATCCTTACTTTTACTCTGGATTTTTTGTTCAATAAGTAGAAGCTGAAGATAGTTGAAAATATATATGTTATACCAATGGCTGCGAATATCCCGAAACTTCCCAAAGATACAAGAGGCAGGAGTAGCAGTACCCTGACAGAAAGAGCAAGGTTCTGCATGAAAAAATCTTTTGTGTCCCTGAGTGCCTTGAAAGCCTCCCCAGTCATAAAAAAGATACAGTTAGTCACTACAACTAACATAAAGAAGATGGCATAGCCTGCTTCCTGAAGAAGGGATATACTATGAAGCACATTGTTCACAATCACCAGGTATATTGCTCCTACAAAGGCAGATGCTATGGTGGTTATTAGAATAGACGTGCTAAGAACATTTTCTCTTATATGTATGTTAATAAATCGGATAAGTGAGAAATTGAAGCCCAGACTGGAAATGAATATGATCAGACCGAGAGAAGATATCAGTGCAGTTGCAACGCCCACTTCTTCAGTTGAGTAGAGCCTGGCGGCTATCAGCCAGAAAAGGAACCCTACCCCAACATTCAATAGCCTGCCAAGTAATAGGAATAAGGAGTTTCTGTAGAGGGGATCTTTCAGACTGCCAGATAGCATTTCAGAATTTATTGTACCCTTCCCTTTTATGGAATCCAATACCTTTGAACTTTTCATAGATGTACCACTTTCAGAGACATGCCCACCCCAAAGATACCTGACCAAACACTGCGAATTACCCTAAATAAAGCTAAATGAATCTATGATATACTTTCGTCTGTTACCATTAATCGAGCACTGTTACAGTAATAAGACGATGTCTACTAATAAAACGCTATTTCAGCGATACAAGGTTCGTTTGAAAGATCACCCGCTATTCCCAACTATAAACACAGATACTTAGATTAGTCCTTGAATAAATTTAACTTTTACCACATAAACGAGTTTAAACAGAAAAAAAAGCAGGGATGCAGAGACTTTCGCATTTGGAAGTCCTTATTTTCAGACCTCGGTTTCCATCAGGTCATAGGCTATTGTCACTTCACCGCCGAAGTATTCTTTTATGTGATCCACAGCTTCCTGTTCATGACCCTGCATCTGCGGATAGAGATGCATGAAGTACAGCCTTTCCACATTGAGTGGGACCTGCTCCAGTATGTCGGTGAACATGTCCGGTGTGGTGTGGTTTGTCATCTCAAAGCCAGGCGGGAAGGAGCATTCGTGTATCATGACATCAGCTCCGTTGGCGAACGCGAACACAGGCCCGGAGGGCTCGGTGTCACCTGTATAGACCACAGCCTTCCCCCCGCATTCCACACGATAGGCCAGCGAGGGAGTGCTATGAACGGTCGGCGTGCAGGTGATCCTGCAACCGGTCCCCTGGGGTGTGAATGTCTCGCCTCCGGCGAGCTCGGTAATCTCGACCTCAAACCTCCCCCTGAGGTAGTCGTAGGTGTCCATAATCCTGCCAAACCACTCCTGTGTCCCTTGGGGCCCGAAAATGCGCATGTCCGTCTTACCCACGAGCCAGTTGGCCTTGAGCAGCGCCAGCACATCCCCCACGTGGTCAAGATGCAGGTGCGTCAGCACGATATTCCCGATGTCCGTATGCTCATACCCCGCCTCCACGATCCGCCCCAGGACACCGCAGCCGCAATCGAAAAGCACAGGTTTCCCATCAATCTCCATAATTAACCCGGACTGCACCCGCCCAGGCTGGGGTATCCCGACCCCTGTTCCAAGAAATGTGATCTTCATACTTGCTATAATAAGGCTTAAGTAACTTAACTTTTATTAAGGGGATGTTTAGTCAAAAGACCGGCAATCCATTTTTCTCAACGCGAGGGTTGCCCAGCTGGTCAAAGGCGCTGGACTTAAGATCCAGTATCGAAGGATTTCGAGGGTTCAAATCCCTCCCCTCGCATTTTTGTGGCGGGATATATACAACGCTAAAAAGGTGTACGCTCAAAATTTGAAGGAATAAATAACTAAATCTAATAATAAAATTCATTCAAGTGATTGAATTTTATCAAATTCCAGTTTGTACTTTTTTAGTCCAACACCACTTCTATAAAAATTAATAAACTCTGATAGTGTATAGAATGTGAAAATTGATGGAACCAAACCTATAATTACGAGGTAAAAATCATTAGTAATTCCGAACCATACAAAAATAGTGAATATTACTAACGCTATAATGTTTAAAGCACTAACATAAATGCTATATGTAAATAAAAAGTGAATTTCATCGAAAATTTCACTTTTTAAAAGTTTTTTATAAAACAAATCATTTGTATCTAAATCGTTTAAGTAATTAAAAGCTTGATAACAAAAACCTATTGAGAGTGCGATTATTGCAACAGATGTATTAAAAACATTGCCTTTATCTAAAACTAGATTCATTTCCCAAGGCTTTAACAAATAGAAAATAATAAGAGGAATGAATATTGAAAGGTATAAGCCCACATCTTCAAAGATGCTTTTTCTATATTTGATAATATTTTTAATCATGAATCAAATCATCCTCTGAAGAAACATATTTTCCAAACATTTCAATTATCAAATTAATGAATTGTTCTTTTTCTTCAAGAGGAAGATATTGGATTCTTTTTCTTATTACTTTGTCTTTTAACCTTATTGTTTCAAAGTCACCATTTTGTTTCTGTCCAGTTATTATGCTATCTCCATAGCCACTATCTGAAATAGAAATTCCGCTCATTATATGACTTTCCAGATCTCTTGCTAATCCATCTGATGTTTCAGATTTAAATTTGGCATTTAAGACATCGGTTCTTTCTCGACTTAAAAACGCTTCTATTTTTTCAAATGTTGGTCGTGGGGTAGGATTTGATTTTCTGATGTTGATCAATTCAACTTCAATCATCCTAGAAAAGGATTCAATCTTTTTGAATATATCAAAATCTTCTTTTCGATAATGAACCTCAATTTGAGAAAACAACTCCTCGGAATTAAGACTATACAAAATTTCAATCATCTCAATAAAGTTATCATCTCGCAATTTCGAACTACTTGTAAAAACAATTGATAAGTCTCTAAATATAACAAATTGACTTACAGAAAAGAACTCATCAATTATCTCTGGGCCATAGGTTAGATTTGTCTTATCTAAGACTTGATGTTTAGATGATAACTTTGATTTATACAATTCACCATAAATTACTTCAAAGTCAGATTTGGAATACGCAAACACATTTTTTAAATGATACAAAAACGATTTTGTAGATACGATGTTTTTTCCTTTAAGACCTCTTAATATAACTCCAAAAGGATCTTCTTTCCCAAATGATTTATGGGTGATTCTCCCAAGGCTTACTTGAATCGTTCTAGTCATTGTTACCTATTTAAGAATGCTAAGAACTCTATATATAATTTATTAACTATGTGTGCATGTTTTCAATTAACGTCTTGCTTTGGTGTAATGTTTCACTATGAACTTATTTATATGTTTAAATAGAATATGTTCTGAAGTTTAGTTGCTCTCACTATCGAGGAATTCAAATGCAAACTCTTACCGAAAAGCAGACAAGGAAAAAGCTTATTGATCCTTTGCTGGTTGCAGAAGGTTGGAAGGTTGCACTCTATGATTACACAAAGGTACTACCAGAGTACAATAAATGTGCAATTGGGGAATATCCCACTTCTAATGGTCCTGCTGATTATGCGTTGTGTGTGGACGGGAAGATACTTGGAATCATTGAAGCCAAGAAAGTCACTTTAGGACCACAAAATGTCCTCACACAGGCAGAAAGATACTCAAAAGGAGTGTCTAATAGTGGTTTTAATTTTGATGGGTTTAAAGTTCCGTTTTTGTATTCAACAAACGGTACAGAAATATGGTATCATGATGTTCGTAATCCTCTGAATCGCTCTAGAAAAGTATCAGGTTTCCATACACCCGAAGCTTTGCTTGAAAGACTAAACATTGACAGTGATGAGACAATAACTAGCTTCTTTTCCATTTTAGATAATCACTACATGAGACCATATCAATGTGAGGCGTGTGATTCTGTTGGGAAGGCCATTGCCAATAAGAAAAGAACAATGATGCTTGCAATGGCAACAGGAACGGGGAAAACATTCACTGTTGTAAATCTCATCTATCGATTAATGAAAGCAGGTGTCGCTAAAAGGGTTTTGTTTTTAGTGGATCGAAGGGCTCTTGCTGCACAGGCTGTTAGGGCTTTTTCATCTTTTGAAACTGAACAGGGTTTAAAGTTCGATAAGACCTATGAAGTTTATAGCCAGCGTTTTCAGCGCGGTGACCTTGGAGAGGATGAGGCTTTTGATGTAAATGCAATGCCTGAATCTTACCTAACTGACCCCAAACCAGAACACAGTTTTGTATATGTATCCACAATCCAGCGAACGACTATTAACCTGTTTGGAAAAACATCTGTATTCTCATGTTGTGATGAAAGTGAAGATGAAGATGCAGGACAACTTGATATTCCGATACATGCTTTTGATTTAATTATTGCAGATGAATGTCACAGGGGTTACTCTGCACAGGAAATCTCCACATGGAGAAAGACACTTGATCACTTTGACGCTATAAAGATAGGACTTACAGCTACTCCTGCCGCTCATACATCTGCATATTTCAAGGAAATTGTTTACAAATACAGTTATGATAAGGCTGTAAGTGAAGGTTATCTTGTTGATTATGATATTGTAGCCTTAGAATCCGGTGTTCGTATGAATGGTATTTTTCTTCATGAAGGGGAATCTGTTGAAGTAATAGACCCAGAGACCGGACTTCGTGATATTGACATGCTTGAGGATGAAAGGGAATTTTCAGTTGAGAAAATAGAACGAGAGATTACGTCTATTGATTCAAACAAGAAGATCCTTGAAGAAATAAAACGTTATGCAGATGAGCATGAAAAGAGATATGGACGTTTCCCGAAGACATTGATTTTTGCAGTACAGGATTTGCCTTTTACTTCTCATGCTGACCAAATAGTTGATCTTGCAAGGGATGTCTTTGGCAGAGGTGATTCCTTTGTTCAGAAGATAACTGGAAAGGTAGACCGTCCTTTGCAAAGGATAAGGGAATTCAGAAACAGAAAAATGCCTGGAATTGCTGTGACTGTTGATCTTCTCTCAACAGGAGTCGATATTCCAGATATTGAATACATCGTTTTCTTGCGTTCTGTTAAGTCACGAATCCTCTTTGAGCAGATGATGGGAAGGGGAACACGAAAGGGAGAACATTATCCTGATAAATCTCATTTTGTGGTCTTTGATTGTTTCGCAGGGACTCTCTTTGATTACTTTAAATCCGTTACAGGTGTGACGGCAGAACCTCCACAAAAAGAGGTCAAGCCTATTAGTAGGGTTATTGAAGACATCTGGAACAACCGGGACAGGAAATATAACACACGTATCCTTACAAAGCGGCTCAACAGGATAGACAAGGAGATGAGCGGGGAAGCGCGTGATATGTTCAGTGCTTTTGTTGAGAAAGGAGATCTCAAGAGCTTCGCAATCTCTCTTGAAAGAAGGCTTGAAGAAGATTTTACCGGAACTATGGAACTTCTAAGGAATAAGGACTTTTTGAATCTGCTTGAGAACTATCCACGACCAAGAAAGACATTTTATGTAGATTATGGAACGAGTGATGAAGTTTCATCTACATGGATAGTAAGAGATGCTTCAGGTAATGAATATAAACCGGATGATTACCTTGAGTTGTTCTCAGGGTTTGTAAAGGATAATCCTGAAAAGATAGCTGCTATCAGTATCCTTCTTGACCGTCCGCAGGAATGGAATACAGATGTTCTTGAAGAGTTAAAGCAGAAGCTGGAATCCTCACAGCAGAGATTCACAGTTGAGAACCTTCAGAGGGCTCATGCAGTCAAATATAACAAAGCCCTTGTGGATATCATTTCAATGATAAAACATGCTGCTCATGAAGAAGAGGCTTTGTTTACAGCCGAAGAACGCGTGAGTAATGCTTTTGCCAAAGTTACGACTGGAAAGAGTTTTACAGCAGATCAGCTTTTATGGCTTGAACGCATCAAATCGCACCTAATAGCAAACCTCTCAATAGATAAAGATGACTTTGATTCTATCCCGGTGTTTGTTGATTATGGCGGATGGAACAAGGCCAACCGTGTCTTTGAAGGCGAACTTGTGAATTTAATGTCAGATTTTAACAGGGCAGTTGCAGCATGAGCGATATTGTACAAAAATTATGGGGTTTTTGCCATACTTTAAGGCATGAAGGTATTGATTACGGAGATTATATCGAGCAAATCACTTACCTGCTGTTTCTGAAAATGGCTGATGAGAGAGGCATTGAAATGCCTGAAGCTTGTGGCTGGCAATCCCTGAAAGAGCAATCTGGCACAGAACTTACAGAGCATTATAGTGATGCATTGAGGACTCTTGGTAAGCAGGACGGTCTTCTTGGTGACATCTTTGCAGGTGCTCTCTCCCGTTTCCACAACCCTGTAAGCCTTAAAAAGATGATTACACTCATTGATGAGACTGAGTGGACAGGGCTTGACATTGATGTAAAGGCAATGGCTTTTGAAGGACTGCTGGAAAAGGCTGCCAGTGAAGGTAAAAAGGGAGCCGGGCAGTATTTCACTCCCCGTATAGTTATCCAGATGATAGTGAGATGTATGAAACCTGACCCACGCACCAGCAGGGAGTTTGCTATAATGGACCCTGCATGTGGTACAGGTGGTTTCCTTGTGTCTGCCTATGAGTGGCTAAAGGAGATTACCTCCGGCGGTGCAGTGGACCGTGACCTTGCAAAGCGCATTCGTTTTAGCACATATTACGGACAGGAGCTTGTGGAGCGTCCACGCAGACTTGCTCTTATGAATCTGTATTTGCATGGAATTGAACCTGAAATTAAGCTTGGTGACTCTATCTATGAAATACCGGATTCCAAAAGGTTTGATGTAGTACTTACCAATCCTCCATTTGGAACAAAAGGTGCAAACCAGTCTCCCGGACGTGAAGATTTTGTTGTTGAGACATCCAACAAACAACTGAATTTCATCCAGCATGTTATGACCATTCTGAGACCCGATGGCAGAGCAGCTATTGTAGTACCTGACAATGTGCTTTTCGCAGATCAGGCAGGAGAGGTTTTCAAGGTGCTCTGTGAAGACTGTGACTTACATACTGTCCTGAGATTGCCTGATGGCACTTTTACACCATATTCCCCCGGAACAAAGACAAACGTGATATTTTTCACCAAAGGCATTCCCACGGAGCATACCTGGGTATATGACTGTCGCACAAATGTTCCAAAAATCACAAAGAAAGACCGTCCGCTTACCAAAGATCACTTTCAAGAGTTTGAAAAGTGCTTTGGTGATGACCCTAATGGCAGGGCAAAGCGTGATGAGAAAGACTCACTAGAAGACCGCTGGCACAAGTTCCATATTTCGGAACTCAAGGAAAGAGAGTACAAAATTGATGGACTCAAATGGTTGAGGGATGATTCTTTAGGTGATACAGAAGATTTACCTGATCCTGAAGAACTTGCTGCTGAAGCAATAGATGAACTTGAAGCAGCAGTTAGTGAGTTGAATGCAATTCTGGACCTGATGGGGAACGGTTATGCAACAGAAGAATGAACTGCCGGAAGGGTGGGCTGTTGTAACCGTAAATGATATTTCGAATGATATCAAGTATGGGTACACTGCCTCTGCGGATAAAGAACCCGTTGGCCCTCACTTGCTCCGTATAACTGATATTCAAGAAGGCAAAGTTGATTGGGAAAGTGTACCTTTTTGTAAAATCGCAGAAAACCAAGTCTCAAAATATAAATTACGACCAACCGACATCGTATTTGCTAGAACTGGTGCGACAACTGGTAAGAGTTACATAATAACATCCTGTCCTAAGAGCGTGTTTGCGTCATATCTCATTAGGTTAAGACCGAACGAAAGTATCAACCCTAAATTTTTGAGCTTATTCTTTAATACTGCAGACTACTGGTCACAAATTTCCCAGAACGTATCTGGAATCGCACAACCAAACTGCAATGCAGCCAAATTGAAAGAGTTGATTCTTCCACTCCCTCCCCTCCTCGAACAGCACCGCATAGTCGCAGCAATCGAGACACTTTTTGCTCGTCTGGATATGACAAATGAGCGGCTTGAAAAAGTGCCGAAGATTTTAAAGAGCTTCAAGCAAACTGTCTTGATCAGTGCCTTCGATGGGAGGCTGACTAAGGATTGGCGGGAACAGCAAACCTATTTACCAGATGTGCAGGATTTGATAGAGCAGATAAGATGGGAACGGGAAGAAGCTTCCAAGGTTTCAGGCAAGAAGATGAAACTCATAACTCCTCTCACAAAAGATGAGCAGAAAGATCTGATGGCGCTACCAGATGGGTGGAAATGGGTGAAAATCGGCCAAGTCTCAAAAGTCGGAACTGGTGTTACACCTTTGAAAAAAAGAAGAGAATTTTACGAGGATGGCACAATTCCGTGGGTCACAAGTGGTGCTTTAAATGACTTCTATGTAAAGTCGGCTTCTGATTATGTTACTGACATTGCTTTAAAAGAAACAAACCTCAAAATATTTCCAAAACATACTTTACTTGTTGCACTTTATGGAGAAGGTAAAACAAGGGGCAAGTGTTCAGAATTGTTAATTCAAGCAACAACAAATCAAGCTATTGCTGCAATTGTACAAGAAGGCACTGAAGAAGAGATAAGGCAATACTTGAAAAGATTCTTGATGAAAAACTATGATGACATTCGAATGAAATCTTTGGGAGGAGTTCAGCCAAACCTTAACTTAGGAATCATTGAAAATACCGCATTTCCCATTTGTTCTCTCCCTGAACAGCAAGAAATTGTCCGAAGAGTTGATGCGCTCTTTGCCTTTGCAGATTCAGTTGAAACAAAAGTTGCAGCAGCAAGAGAGAGAACAGAGCAACTCAGGCAGTCTATTCTTGCAAAGGCTTTTTTGGGGGAGCTTGTACCTACTGAGGCTGAACTTGCCAGACAGGAAGGCAGAGATTATGAGTCTGCTGAAATGCTGTTGGAGAGGGTTAAAGCTGAGGGAGCGAGCAGTAAGAAAAAGAAAAAATAATCTGTCTTTTAGTTGTCTTCTGTGTCTGTCTCTTGTCTGTAGCTTGCATTTATCTCTCATGTCTCTTGGAATTGTCTCCTCGATATCGCGCGAAGAGACAAAGGAGACTACATGTCTCCATCAAAATTAGCTATTTGCAACAAGTTTTTCCCACTTATCCAAACGTTCTCTATTATGAGCATTAAGTGTAAAAGGCGTATCAGCTTCCGCATTTTGCTTCATATAGTGTAACGTTCCCTTTGAAAAACCTAACTTTTTCCAATCAGAATAGGAAATGCTTAGTATTTTCTGCCTTATGTCGCTTGAGTCTTGTCGTTTTGTCTCATATTGAGGATCAGCAAAATCAATCTCTTTACGTTTACCAACCAAATACTGAGCTAATTCCCTAGTCTTCAGGAACATGACATAACTCCACATTGTCATATTTCCTTTGTAACTAACTCTCTTGTTGAACCATAGATTGATCTCTTCAGTTAGTTTCTTAGCCCCACTGGGCCTCAGGCGCAAGGAACAACTCTCAGTCCTGATGAAATCTTTCTTCTCCATGCAATCTCTTTCTATGAGACATAGATATCAGGAAATCCGGGACAACTACATAGTTCTTATATTTCTCCAATACATCAGGTTAGGGTTTTTGTTTCATCAAACGAAACTATATAGTATGCAAACGTATTACAAATGCAAACACAGTACTGTGTTGTAATGGGGGAATCAATAAAGTGAACTACAAATTAGAAGAAATAAGAAGCATGGGCAATGATCAGATTATGGTTAACATGAGGAACATAGTCAAGGGAAATAACAAGGATAATCCGGTAGCTCATCAAGACATGGCAAAGATGTACATTGTAATGGCACAGCGCAAAGGAATAGACCCACGATCAATACTCAAGTCACATGGTATGCTTGAACACGCTGAAAAATTTGGTTGGTTACAGTAGGATACTCCGGAGAAGATGACTAAAATCACTTCTCATTATATTCATTAATTCAGACCTGTGTAATACGTACTTAATATTTCTTTTCTTCTTAACAATTCCCTTTCCACATATCCAACCTTTCCTTCACATGAGCATTCAGGCTAAACGGTTTATCCGCTTTAGCATTCTTCTTCATGTAATGCAATGTACCTTTAGAGAAACCTAGCTTTTTCCAATCAGAATAAAATATACTCAATATCTTTTGCCTTAGATAATCCGGATCTTACCTTTCAACAGCATAAGCAGGCTTACTAAAATCAATAGTACTCTTTTTCTCAACAACCTTGATAAGTGGGTAACTTAGCGTAGTATTATTTATTTTAAAATTTTGATAACTCTTATTTATAAAAATAATTTATACAAGACTAGAGCTACCACTATACATAGGATAATTATAAGCATGGTAAATTGCACTTCTCTTTTCTTCTGGTTTTGGACGAGATGCTGAAGTTTTTTGTCTGCTGTCTTTTCAGCTGTAATCTTTAATGCATTTTTATTGCATTTCTGCGAAATATAGATATTATTGGTACGTCCCAAATCATAAAGAAAAGTACCAAGCAATAAAATTAGCATACTTGAAAATATTAAGTAGATACTCTTTAAAATAATAGCTAA
The DNA here is from genome assembly GCA_033549165.1 of Methanolobus sp. GTDB lineage: Archaea > Halobacteriota > Methanosarcinia > Methanosarcinales > Methanosarcinaceae > Methanolobus. The sequence goes on along the minus strand of JAWSUM010000063.1, from coordinate 4,601 downwards.
AATAAATACAATTGCCGCCACTTTAAAAAAGTCTGTTAAGGAATCACCAGAGGAAACTTTGTCAGCGTTTTCAGCATACTGTTTCTGTAATTCTTCCTCGAATACTTGCCTGACCACTTTTTCCTGTTCAGTTTCTGAATTAATTTTATTCTGTTTAATCTTGTTAGCTATAATGAAAACAACTATCAAAAATATGGATATGAACGCGTAGCCAAAGATGAATCTTTTAACCTTGTCTTTTGGTAAATCATATTTACTATCATCTCCAAGACTCTTTCCAACATCAAAATTTTCTAGATTTGTGTTACCAACAAATATTTCCTTATAGTCATTCACTCCGTCATTATCTGTATCAGTACTCAGGGGATCCGTTAGATACAAGTATACCTCTTCAAAATCAGATAAACCATCTCCATCGCTGTCAGAATTTGTTGGATTGGTTTTGTAAATCAATACTTCTGTGGGATCTTCTAACCCGTCTTTGTCTGTATCCCTGCTCATAGGATTTGTGTGATCGACAAGTATCTCAAAGTAGTCATCTGATCCGTCTCCATCCGAATCCTGCTTTAAATGATTACTGCTATAAACATATATTTCATCATAGTCACTAATGCTATCCTCATCTGTATCACTGCCCTTCAACTCAGTAGTTGAGCCAGCAGGGTTACATATACTACATGGTCTGTATACAGAACTTACTGCTTTTTCAGGTGTATCAAATAGGACTAAATTGTAAGAACTAATGTTAGCAACTTCAGAACATGAGTGTTCGTGATAAACATTATTTTCCTTATCGCCCTTATACCTGAAAGCAGTATCAGACCCTACACAAGCTGAAATCAAAAGAATGAATATGAATATAGATGCAACAGCTACTGTTATTCGGCCCATAATATCTGCACTTTTTTCTATGAAGACGAAAATTAATTTATAGATATTTAATAGTTACGATTTTTAGTTTTAAGGTAAGCAATTAATTTTACATAGACCTTAATAACTTAATCTAAAATGTGCTTGAAAATCAGGTCAACTTACAATGCTCACTAGCTGAAATTATCATGTTATCTATGAATAACTGATATTAATAACGAAAGTAAAAGGTTTAATCTGCTCATACCATGACTGATTCAATGTTCTTTTTCCCTAGCCTTTCAAAGTTATTCCTATCATTGCGGAGGACCTTTCCAAAGCCAAAACACATAAAACATGTCAAAACAAGATGAAATTATGGATCTCAGAAGGAATCTTTACGTATCGGCGTTTGTCGGAGCATCGCTTTCTTACATATTCAATGTCATAGCATTCACAGGAGAATTTAATATTTACAGGTGGACAGTGTTCGCCATATTCTTCCTTGGGGTCATGTATGGTTTTGAAAAATTCATTAAGTGGGCAGAACGGTTTGAAAACTAGGCTATATACAAATATACAAATATACAAATTATCTCACAAGCCATTCATGCACTTCTATAGTAAATATACCAACTCTATAGAACTCTTTGTAGTTATCAACGCAAGGACGAGAAGACGTAAAGGTCGTAAAGAACGGTATTCTTGCTTTCTTGTATTCATTTTCAGAAGTTGGAAGTTGCTGACTTTAAAGTTGCAATTCACAGGATTCTACAAAGCCAAAAACAAAGAATAAGGCGGATTCCTAATCAAAAAATCAAGAGCCTTATTCTTTACTTTTTCGCTTGCATCAGATCAAAATTGCGATTGATCACTTCCATTGTTTCCATGTACTCGTCCATGGGACTGAATTCCACAAGCTCGGTACCCGCCTCCATGAATGGTACGTGTCCCGGCTCCATATAGTATGCCTCTCCGGCATTGACAGTTTCCTCGTGGTCTTTATATTTTATCTTCATGCGACCTTTGAGCAAATATCCCCAGTGAGGACACTGGCACAGGTCATCAGGCAGGCCTTTATGCAATGGTTCCCAATCAGAATCCTGATTATAGGTCTCATATCCCACATGCAGCTCTCCCCATTCTGCTTCCCGGGTGATCAGTTCCTTCGATTCCATGGTCTTTGGCAGATCTTTTTTTGACGCTTTCATTATTTTATCCCCCTTTCACTATTCAAAAGTGAATTACTGGCATACTTCAGCCAGATTCTAGTTTGATCCTGCAAAGTAAATACTTTTCCCAATCGGGCTCTGTAAAATTCTGCTGAAAAGTAAAACAAACCAGATTCCCATATAGCTTTTTTAACATGAGTGGCTGAATCAATCCCCGGAACGAGTCTATTTTTCAGTCGAAACAATTAAACATCTGTATTTCTTTGTACTAAATGGATAATATACGAATAGTGGATACAAAAAGTGTACATAAAAAAACATGTCCAAAATGTGGCGATAATTGCTTCCACCGCATCCGACGCTTGATATTCAAATTAATCCTCACACGCGGAGGAATATTATGTTACTGAAAATCACTGCAATAATTATCCTGCTGCATGGGTTATGCATCTGTTCGGTGTGATCGCTTTCTGGAAGATCGGTTTGCATGAGCACTATTCCAGTGACTACTCCCTCCATTGAAGTGGAGGGCATCTAAGCTTTTTGTGCTACAGACTGTAGTCCCAGTCTGAGTATATTAATAGCCGCGTTATGATCTCTGTCCAGAATAAGACTACAGAAAGGACAATTGTGTGTTCTTTCTGACAGGTCTTTTCTGACTATCTGACCACAACCAGAACAAATCAGAGAAGTGTTTCTTGGGTTGACAAGTTCAACATGCTTACCGGCCCATTCTGCCTTGTAAGTAGTGATATTTATCAGTTTATTCCAGGAAACATCTGCAATGTGTTTTGCAAGACAATGATTTCTGACCATTTTTGCCAGAATATTTTCTTCCGTCACAAAGAACCTGGGATTTGGGATATCCTGACCATTGGAAAGAGTGAGAAAACTTTTAATCCCTACGTCCACTCCAACTGACTGCCCCGTCAAAGGTATTGTTTTCTGAACATCAGTATCAACAAGGAAAGATACAAACCATTTCCCTGTACATGTTCTTCGAATAGTAATTCTCTTGATCTCTCCGACAATAGGCCTGTGCAGTTTTACCTTGATCGCACCTATCTTTGACAACCAGAGTTTGTTATCCTGCAGTTCAAAACCAGATTGGGTATAAGTGATACTGTCGTACCTGTTCTTACCTCTGAACCTCGGATAACCCGGATTTTCTCCATCTTTGCATCGTCTGAAAAACGCTTGAAAAGCAAGGTCTACTCGCGTGACAACATCCTGTAGTACCTGAGAGTGTACATTCTTGAGTTCAGGTTTGATCACTTTCCAGCCAGGGAGCATCTTCTTGGACTCATAATATCCAATGTTCTCTTGCTCGAACTCCCATGCATTCTTCCTTAATGCCAGTGTTTCATTATAGGTCCATCTGCAAAGCTCAAGTGTGTCAGCAAGAATAATTATTTGAGCTTTTGTGGGATAAATACGATAACGAAACACTTTGTTCAAAAATATCTCTCAATTATCAAACGTGGCACATATATTTTAACGCTTCTATGGAAAGTTGACGGGCTGTATCCCACCTTTCAAAAGGCGGGGATTAGCCCTTCCTTCTTCCTAAAAAAGTGGTCCTGGGAATCATATTTCTGTTATTTGTATTGATTCTTTCAAGTAATATTCACTCAATTCTATATTCCATTCAACTGCACGTGGGTTACAGCAGATAAGTTGTTTATTGTCATATTCACCCGTTTTCAACAGTAACCTGAAAAAGGTGCAGTAGTCATTGTGAGCGAAAGAGACAAAATTCATTGCATTAGTATAAACAAAAAAGTCAAACTTCCCGGTATCTATGTATTTTTGAAACTCATTACTGTAATTCGATTTTATTTTTTCGTAAAGTTCTTTGCTTGCAATGAAGGTTATATGCTCCACATTCTTTATCCATTCGCCATAAATCACAGGAAAATTCGGGTAGAGAAATGTAACAACAAGTGTCAATGATTTTGATTTATTGGAGTATTCGAAAAATTCTTTATTGACATCATATAATTCCAGAATGGAAGGAGTTATTACTTTGCAGGAACAAAAATCATGCACTCTCTCAAGTAGATAAGGTGGAATAAAATCAAGGTTATGAGTTCCCCAGTACTCAATATCGTAATCAAAAACTTCAATGGTATCTAAAAAAGGAATCATCTCATCAACAACCAGTTTTCCAATGGTGGTCAATTCGTAAATGTCGTTCGAACTGGTAACAAGATGATGTTCTTCCAGAATCCTTATTTGTGGGAGTAGTGATTGCCTGGTCGTCTTCAGTGACTGGAGAAGAGTAACCATCTCTTTTGGTCCAGCCTGCAAAATTAGGAGTGTATCTTTTCTCTTTTCCGAAGCAAATACTACATCAAGTAAAGGTTTCTTCATTTGCTTTACATCCTTTCAAGCCATTATAATTGAATACAGCATTATAAATTAACCTATGGTTAATGCTATTCATATTTAATCATACCCTTTTTCGAACCTCCTCCTAAAATAATTCATAGTTATATAAGCGTCAGTAATTTATATCATTAATTACATACTATAATTTGGTCGCAAGGGAGTAAGCTGTAAAATGAAGCAACGTTCAGG
>JAWSUM010000062.1:0-17294 GCA_033549165.1 Methanolobus sp. | reverse complement strand
TGAGAAACAAAAGGCTACGGATGAGAAAAGGAATTACTTCTTTGTCAGGCATCGTCTCGCAAATAATGAGATCCGTTATGTAGAAGTATACAGTGGCCCCATGGTACTTGATTCAAAACAATTGCTCTATTATATAGTTCACGACATCACAGAGCGTAAGCTGGCAGAGAAGGAATTGCGAAGGAAAGAGATGCAACTCCGGACCGCTCAGAGGGTCGGACATGTCGGAAGCTGGGAATTTGATTTCAATTCCGGTAAAGTCGATGCTTCCGAAGAGGCAAGACGGATATATGGAGTAGAAGATGACGAAGACCTCACAATAGAAAAAATACAAAAAATACCATTGCCTGAATACCGCCCGATGATGGATAGGGCACTAAGCGACCTTGTGCAAAATGATGTTCCATATGATATACAGTTCAGGATCAAAAGGCAAAACGATGGTAAGATACGTGTCATTAATTCCGTGGCGGAATACTATGCCGAAAGAAATGTGCTCATAGGAACTATCCAGGACATTACTGAACAAAAAGAATCCGAAGATACACTGGCAGAAGAAGTAATGTGGAGACGTATCCTGATGGAACAATCCAGAGATGGAATAGTTATAATCGACCAGGATGGCAAAGTCTTCGAAGCAAATCCCCGATATGCCGAGATGCTTGGATATACCCATAAAGAAATACATACATTGCACATGTGGGACTGGGATATTCACTATACACGTGAACAACTGCTGGAAATGCTCAGGCTTGCTGACAATAAAGGAATACTTCATGAAACACGCCAGCGACGTAAGGATGGCAGTCTCCTTGATGTTGAGATCAGTGGAAATGCAGCCACATTCGGTAACAGGAAACTCTCATTTTGTGTGTGCAGGGATATTAGCGACCGAAAACAGGCTGAAGAGGAACTGCTGAGTGCCAAACTTGCTGCGGAGGCTGCCAGCCACAGCAAGGATGAATTCCTTGCAACGATGAGCCATGAACTGAGAACACCGTTGAATTCCATCATAGGTTTTTCGGATATCCTGCTTGATAAAATATTTGGCGATCTGAATGAGAAGCAAGTATCTTACATACAAAATATCTCAAAAGGTGGAAAGCATCTCCTGGACCTCATAAATGACATACTCGATCTTTCAAAAGTTGAAGCAGGGAAAATGGAACTTGATTATGAGAAATTCTATGTTTCCAGTGCTATTGATGAACTGAGAGCGCTAATATATCCTCTTGCACTGAAGAAGAATATTCATCTTGACGTCATGATCGATCCACAGCTTAGTGAGATCGATGCGGATAAAGTAAAATTCAAACAGATCCTCTACAACCTTACAAGTAATGCCATCAAATTCACACCTGTAAATGGTCATGTTTCAATCAAGGCACAGCTTTCCGGTAATTCAATAAAGATAAGTATAAATGATACCGGAATTGGAATTGCAAAGAGTGATATGGACAAACTCTTCCAGCCTTTCAAGCAACTGAACCCATACCTTACTCGTAAACATGAAGGTACCGGATTAGGTCTTGCTCTTGTCAAGAAACTTGTCGAGATGCACGGTGGCAGGATCAGGGTTGAGAGCAAGCCTGGGGAAGGAAGTATCTTTACATTCACTATCCCACTAAGCCGTGAAATTATGTGAGCGAAAACACGTATTTTTTAACCGTCCTATTTAGCCTCGATTAATTATAAGTAGCAGCACCATTATAAAAATAGTAATATAAATGGAGAGATAGCCATATTCTCAAAAAACACTGCTTCTCCTAGCTATAATGCAGAAAAGACTTCATCCGGATTCCGGGAAGATGGCATTGCAGTACTGTCTTCAGATGGAATTGTCTCTTATACGAACAAAGATTGGAAGGAACTTGTTGAGAGTTGCTGCCCCTATCCGGCTAAATGCAATGAAGGAAACCATTACCTGAAGGTATGCGCGGAGCTGATACGCGAGAATCCGGATGAAGCTTCTGCTGTTGCAGAAGGAATAAATGATGTCATCAATGGGAAACTTGACCAGTACAAGATCAAATATAACTGCCTCACTTGTCATGGAAGACGATGCTTCTTATTGAAGGTCCAGCCACTTTCCCAGACTCATCCTGCAAGTGTCCTTTTGCAGAATTCGGAGATTACCGGAACAGAAAGAAAGGAAGTTGACCTTGCTGGATCAGAGAAGCATTTCAGGGCAATCCTTGAGAATATTCGTCTTGTAGCGGTTACACTTGACCCGGAAGGAAAGGTCATTTTCTGCAATGATTTCCTGCTGGATCTTACAGGATGGAAAAGAGAAGAGGTCCTGAACAAAGCCTGGTTTGAACTGTTCCTGCCCACTGAAATAGTTCCTGAAGTCAAAAGTGTCTTCATCAATACCATCGAAACTGCTGATTTCCCCTCATATTATGAGAACGAGATTATCACCAAGGATAAAAAAAGAAGGACCATAGCCTGGAACAATACTGTTTTTTTGGATGAAAATGGTCGTCTTTCGAGTATCACCAGTATCGGAGAGGACATAACCGATCGCATGATCGCTGAACGATCGCTGTTGGAAAATAAAGGTCATTTACGTACGCTGGTAGATACTATTCCGGACCTCGTGTGGTTGAAGGATAAAGACGGTGTGTATCTCACATGCAATCCGAAGTTCGAGCGTTTCTTCGGTGCCAGGGAGTCGGAGATAATCGGCAAAACAGACTACGATTTCGTAGAAAAGGACCTTGCTGATTTCTTTACTCAAAAAGACCGCGAGGCTATGGCTGCCGGCAAGCCCACTATGAATGAAGAAGAGATCACCTATGCCGATGACGGACACAGAGAACACCTGGAAACCATCAAGGCACCTATGCATGATCCTAACGGACATCTGATCGGAATTCTTGGTGTCGGACGTGATATCACCCTGCGTAAGCAGGCAGAAGAGGAATTACGAAAGAAAGAGATGCAGCTTCGCACTGCACAAAAAGTAGGACGTGTCGGAAGCTGGGAGTTTGACCTCAATTCCAGAAAAGTTGATGCTTCGGAGGAAGCAAGAAAAATATACGGAATTGGAGAAAAACAGTTTACCATTGAGGAGATACAAAGTGTACCCCTTTCAGAATACCGGCCCATGCTTGACAAGGCACTGAACGATCTTGTCAAAAACAAATTAACTTATGATGTTCAGTTCCGAATAAAAAGGATCAGTGATAGTGAGGTACGCGATATCCACTCTACTGCCGAGTATTTTGCCGAACGGAATGTTGTTATAGGAACGATCCAGGATATCACGGAGCGCAAACAAGCAGAAAACAAGTTACATGAAAGTGAAGCCCTTCTGAATGAAGTTGGCAGGATCGCCAAGATAGGAGGCTGGGAAGTCGATGTAGCATCCGGTGAAGGTACATGGACACCCGAGGTTGTAAAGATCCATGAATTAGATCCTGATACTCCTGCAAATGTTGAATTTGGATTGAATTTCTATCCCCGGGGTTCAAGAGAACTTATAGAAAAAGCATTTCAGGATGCTGTACAAAAAGGTGAACCCTACGACCTTGAACTGAAATTTATCACAGCGAAAGGAACGCATAAATGGGTCAGATCGATCGGTAACCCCAAAATTATTGACGGCAAGGTTGTAAAAGTAACCGGTTCATTGCAGGATATTACCGAACTTAAGAGCGCTGAAATCAAGATTGCTGAAGAAGCCATTCGAAGACGTATTTTCATAGAGCAATCAATTGATGGAATAGTTGTTTTAGACCAGAATGGTAAGGTTTTCGAAGTGAACCAGAAATATGCAGATATGCTTGGATATTCACTTGAAGAAATGCTTCAATTAAACGTCTGGGATTGGGATACACAGTGGACACGCGAAGAATTGCTTGAAATGCTCAAGGATACTGACGAATCAGGCAATCATTTAGAAACACGTCAACGGCGTAAGGATGGCACTCTCCTTGATGTCGAAGTCAGTTCGAATGGAGCTATGTTTGGAGATCAGAAACTGATATTTTGCGTGTGCAGGGATATTACTGAACGCAAACGATCTGAAAAAGAACTTCTGCATGCCAAACTGGCTGCAGAGACAGCCAACCGTGCAAAATCCGAATTTCTTGCTACGATGAGCCATGAACTGAGAACGCCATTGAATTCCATACTGGGTTTTTCACAAATGCTGAATGATAAGATACCAGGAGAATTGAATGAAAAACAATCCAGATACGTATCCCATATTATGAAAAGCAGCGAGCATCTTACGGATCTGATCAATGATATTCTCGACCTGTCCAAAATCGAAGCAGGTAACATGGAACTCAATATTGAGATGTTCGATGTTTCAGAAACTCTGAATGAGATAATAACATTGATTCAGCCTCTTGCAGATAAGAAGAGTGTTGATATTGAAAGCATTATCCATACCGAAAGACTGGAGCTCAATGCTGACAGGAAGAAATTCAGGGACATCATTAACAATTTACTCTCCAATGCTGTCAAATTCACACCTGAAAACGGAAGAGTACGCATTGAGGCAGCCTGCCAGAATAATAAGCTACATATTTCTGTTTCTGACAATGGTATCGGCATCACCAGAGAAGATCAGCATGAGATATTCAAACCCTTCAAACAGGCCGATTCTTTCCTGAATCGAAAATACCAGGGAACAGGACTTGGGCTTGCGATCACCAAGAATTATGTGGAAATGCATGGTGGGGTTATATGGGTGGAAAGCAGTCCTGGGAAGGGGAGTACTTTTAAATTTGTGATACCTCTTCATGCAGAACATAATTGTTGAGACAGGATTAAAGCCAGTATACAAGTACCTATTCATTTATGGAAAATAAGCAAGTTGAGGAGTTGTATCAGATCTCATAGTTGCCAAGCGGAATGCTGAAACCAAAGATGCTGTACTTACCATACTCACTCTTTATCCAGACTTCCCCTCCATGAAGTTGTGTTAACCTTTTCACAAGGGAAAGCCCCAATCCTGTACCTTCATATCCCCTTGTGGTTGAAGAATCTACCTGGGAAAAAGGCTTGAATAACTTATCCACATCCTCTTTTTTTATTCCTATGCCCTCATCCTCAACTTCGAAATGGACAGAACCTTTAACGGCTTTAGTTCTAATAGAGACGATTCCGCCTTCATGAGAGAATTTAATTGCATTACCTACAAGGTTGTACAGGATCTGTTTCAATTTCCCGCGGTCAGCTTCCATCATTGATATCCCGGCGTCGATACTGGTATTGATCGTTATTTTCTTGGCCTTTGCCAGAGGTGTCATAACTTCAACGATCTCCTGAAGGATAGCAGGTACATGGATCTGTTCAGACTGAATTTCCATCTTCCCTGCCTCTGCTTTTGAGATATCCAATATGTTATTGATAAGTCCCAGCAAGTGATGGCCGCTTATGGAGATGTTTTTTGCATATCTCCTCTGTTTTTCAGTCAGTGGACCTGCAAACTCATTATGAAGCAGATCAGAAAATCCGATGATAGCATTTAGTGGTGTCCGGATCTCATGACTCATGCTTGCCAGGAATGTGCTCTTGGCATTGCTTGAGGCTTCTGCAAGCTCTTTTGCTTTAAGGAGTTCTTCTTCCATCTTTTTCCGCTCTGTAAGGTCTATTTCCATAGAGAATATCTCAAGCTGGCCATCAGGCAGTTCTACGGCAGAGTAACTGGAAAACACAGGAATCATGCCTCCGCTCTTTGTCAAAAGAGATGTTTCAAGTGCATTGACCTCATCTTTGTCTGCGTGTATCGATCCGATTAGTTCAATCAACTCACTTTCATTTTCATCAGGAACTATCAATTCGGTCAGTTTTTTCCCCAGGGCCTCGTCCTTGGAGTAACCGAACATTTTCTCACTTGCAAAGTTCCAGTAGCGTACAGTGCAATCAGAGTCAAAGCCCTGAACCGCAACGTCGGGCACATTGTCAATGAAATTCTGGAATTTGGTTTCATAGAGCATTAGTTTCTTTTCCTGATCATGGACAGTCCTTAAAAGACCGACCTGTTTGCTAAGAACCATATGTATTATGTTAGCTGTCAGGAGGATCATTATGAATGTAAGGGCTTTAATGAAAGTTACATCCCCAGGAACAAGTCCATTTATGAGGACGCTTTCCAGCCAGTTTGAAATATAAAGCCAGCCACGATAAAGGACCAGAAAGAAGATCAAAATAGTTGTTACTGTTACGGAATATGGTTTTGCAAACCATTCTTTTAATCTAAGAGGGTCCTGATCAACCGGGTCATTTTGCATTGCAGTAACTTCCTTTACATAATTTGTGATTAATCCGAGTTCGTTTGCTAAAATATCCACCTTATTGTATTGTGTCTTCTTTCAAATGTATTATATAATAAGAGTTATATTTATAGATTACAGCGTTAAAACTGGTTTTTTGTATTAGAGCTACAAGACTTAGAGAAAAGAGCGATAGTATGCCTGACATAGAGTCATTATCGATTTATGTGAATATCTTCCTTTTTCTTACGCTTATCAATTCGCTTTTATCAAGATTCGCGGTCATAAGATCTCCTGTAACCCCGGGCGTGTCAGGTTTGTACTTTGCTGTCTCTTTTATGATCGTCTTTGCACTCTGGTATGGTATATGGGGTGCATTTTCCGCATACCTTGGTTGTATGGTAGGAGCCGGGATACTTGCAGACATGCCTGTCTCTTTGAACATAGTCTGGTCACTTGCCGACCTGTGGCAGGTCATGATACCCCTGATGGCATTCATGTATTTCAAGGGAGACATAAGACTCAGGACAAAAAGGGACTTTGGGATCTTCCTTATATTTGGCTGCCTGCTCAATAATCTAGTAGGAGCCCTGTGGGGATCTTTGATGCTCATCCAGAATGAGATGATCACATGGGATCAATTCCCGGTTACATTTGAAGGATGGTTCTTTGGCAACCTGATAGTTGCACTGGTACTTGTACCTTTTTTACTGAGGTATATCACCCCATATGTGCAGCAGACCAGGTCCTATGTTAACAATTACTGGATCTGACATCAGCAGTATTTCTCAGGTTTTAGAAAATTGAATCAACAAAATCTCTGCATCAATAATGCTTGCTTCTGTAGTCCCGGTCCTTAAGAAAATAATAGACTTTCAACAGAGATTCAATAGAAAATAAGCGACAGCAGTAAAAATACCGCTGCCTTTACATGAGTATTGGGATCTTCATTGGTATTTAATCCTGGAGTACCTCAAGAAGACTGTCAGCGACCTGTTTTGATATGAAGACCCCTTCTTTGTCATCAGCGACGTGCACGCCGGACTCTGTGAAACTCATGTTTATGAATCCGAAAGCTGACATCGTGCCAAAGGGGTTGTCGGAATCGATTCCTTCAAGCTCCATCTTAAAAATCGAAAGATAGTTTTTAGGTATAAAGATCGCGTCGCCGTTCATATCTATAATAACGATACCTTCCGTGCCTATTGAAAAGTTACTCATTCTAATTCTCCGTTTTTTAGCAGATCTGGTGTTGGTTCCAGACCGTTTTATATGTATACACGTCTTCGCTTAAAAAGTCGTTGTCGTAATATAGTTCAACAGTTATCGATTCTTCTTTTATTTTCAGTGACTGACAGATCATTTGCCAAACGTGTTTCGCAAATGATTTAATATAAAAGGATACATTGTACTAATAACGGTGTTAACAAAATCAATCTACCTTCAATAACAATTGTATCTGATCCAATTATGACAGCAACAGCAGTTATGAAAGAATTCGTCTGGAAAATCCATGTGGGCACAAGACAATCAGTTACTGCTTCCAAACTGTTACTTGGTAGTCTTGTAACGCAAAACTGGACCAGGATATCGGATCAAAATGTCACCAACGTAAGCGGTGAAATGATTAAAGGTATGCTGAGACTCTATAACGAGAACTTTGCAGAAGTAAATGAAGAGCGGTTCACAAAATATGCCCGGTTTTTCAAAAAGACTACATATGTATATATAGACAATAATGAGGTCAAAGGCTATTGCCTGTATTACATAAAGCCTTCCCTATCATATTCCGGACTGAAGAAAACAGCCACACTTTATTCATTTACAGTCGATGACAGGTGCCGAAGACAGGGCATAGGGGTCAAGCTATTGCAAAAGAGCATACTGGAAATGAGATTGAATTCCATTGACCATATCAACCTGTATGTTGCAACTGACAATGAACCTGCCATCAATCTATACAGGAAAGTGGGGTTTCAAATAACTGAAGAAGTTAATAACATATGCGGCTCCGGCAAAATGTGTTATAAGATGGAAATCTGTTTTGATGAGTTCAACGCCCCATTAACATAAGAGCCAGTGTTACATTTGCAATTTCGATACCTGATGGATTTCTCGAACTGCCAGAACACTTTCAATTAAAAAAGAAGTAAAAAATGGTTTTTATTCGGATGCCAGGACTGTACTTATCCTTCTAAACTTCCTTCGATCTTGCAGCCATCGTAGGTGCATCGAGTATTGATAACTCCTTGCAGAATTGGTCTGAAGTCAGCATCATCGTCATCATTTGTGACTCCAGCAGCCAAATTATCTCCATAATCGATCCTGTTTGTCCAAGTATTTTCTGATTTCATTTTATCCCCTTTGTTTAATGGATTTATATCATATTGGAAATATTATTTAGAGTTTGTACCAATCTTTTCGGTATACCTATAATTGCCTATATAGTTCAGAAAATGATTTTCTTTCTCCAAGGCAAACATAGTAAAATTCATTCTCCTCATCGCCAATTGATCCAGATCCACATATCAAATGAGTAGGATGAAGCACAAGCCTGATAACCACGCTTTAGTGCCTTTGTGCAAATCCAGGACAATCCCGGATATTTTAATGCCAATCCTACACTTTGCGAGTAACCCCTACCCGCGAACCCTAATAAGTCATTTTTTTATTTAACCTGAACCGTTCTAAATATTAGTAACGATACTATCTTTGGTTTGCAACCGGGATTTCAATGGTATTGAAATTTCAAACCGGATGCGACATAGATAACATTATAAAAAGATTATCAAAAATTAGGTACTGAATATTCTTATGAAATATTGCCATATATCTATGATTAAAGAACAATAATATTTTCTCCAGCTTAATAAATAAGTTTATATGATGTCGAAGGTACATTATAAATATTCTTAAAAATATCATATAAAAGTGATCACGTCAAACCAAAATGAGGATTATGTCTACTTCGTGGCAGAAACACCCGGCTTCTCACCATTTGCCATTACCGGAACAGCTGATGAGACTGGAAAGCAGACCGATACCAGCTTCAGTTTGCCAGATGGTGCAGAAACGAGTTTAGCTCCTTCGGATTCTGATGACATGACTCAATCGACCCAGAAAAGCTCCCCGGGATTTGAACTGGCATCTGTCATTACAGTGTTTGCCCTGACATCCCTGGCTATGAAAAGAAGAAGCTGAGGCTTGCATCATTATCCAGGATATGCCATCTATACATGTGAATAATGCCCATAATGCCCATAATCCGGATCATCCGGCAGAGAAAGGTAAAGTGTAAGGATCTCCCAACAGGGTTTATGGCTACTACATAAAGAAATTCAAAGCCCGGAATATCTTTAAGATACAATCCTTTCATACATATTGCGTAATGGCATATACTCTTGAAATTGCTATCATTATCATTTTGATATTGCTCAACGGCATTTTTGCGATGTCTGAATTTGCCCTTGTTTCGTCAAGGAGGACACGCCTGAGACAAAGGGCAGAGAAGGGAGATACAGGAGCAGCGGCAGCACTTGAGATCTCAGAGGAATTGACTCCTTTTCTTTCGACCATTCAGATAGGGATTACTTTGGTAGGTATCCTTGCAGGTGCATTCGGCGGAGCAACTGTGGCCGAAGGCCTTGCAACCTACTTCAGACAATTCCCTGTTCTGGCTCCGTACAGCGATGCTCTCGCAATCACCCTTGTGGTAGTTGTTATCACCTACCTTACCCTGACATTCGGGGAACTTGTTCCGAAAAGACTCGCACTTTACAGGGCAGAGGCCATTGCCTCCAGGGTCGCAAAACCTATGAGAGTACTTTCTTCCATAGCAAGACCACTGGTGGTCATTCTCAGCACCTCCACCGATGCCGTCCTTCGGCTTCTGAAAGTCCCGAAGGACTATGAACCGTCGATTACGGAAGAAGAGGTCAGGATCATGCTTGAGGAAGGAACCAGGAACGGTGTATTCGAGAAGGCGGAACTCAGCATGATCGAAGGTGTGCTTAAGGTCGGCGACCTCCGCGTTGAATCCCTGATGACGCACCGCAATGAGATCATCTCCCTGGACCTGGACGACGAGGCCAAGGTGAACCTGAAGAAAATGATAGATAGTGGCCGTTCTTATTTTCCTGCTTATGAGAAGGAATTTGACAACATTATAGGTATAGTGTCCGTAAAGGATGTTATGGCAAATATCGTGGAATCTGATACCATTGACATAAGAAAATATATCAAAAAAGCCCTCTTCGTCCCTGAAACCCTCCGGGTCCTGAGACTCCTTGAAGAGTTCAAGGAAAGTGGAGTGCATATCGCTCTGATAGCTGATGAATATGGAAGTATCCAGGGAGTCATTACTCGTAACGATATACTCGAAGCCATTGTAGGGGATGTCCGGTCCCTTGGGGAGCCGGTGGAGATGCCCCAGATAGTAAGGCGTGAAGACGGCTCCTGGCTGATCGATGGGGATACACCCACTGAAAAGGTCAAGGATGCCTTATCCATTGATTCCTTCCCGGAAGAAGAGGATGGCTATTACTATACGATAGCCGGACTCATCATGTTCATCCTTCAGCGTATACCTAATACTGGAAATCATATTGAGATCAAAGGAGTACGTTACGAGGTTGTGGACATGGATGGCAATCGCATTGATAAGGTGCTGGCCACAAGGGTCAGGAGTAAAGGGAACAATGCGAATGAGCGGGAAAAACAG
This sequence comes from Methanolobus sp., assembly GCA_033549165.1. Taxonomy (GTDB): domain Archaea; phylum Halobacteriota; class Methanosarcinia; order Methanosarcinales; family Methanosarcinaceae; genus Methanolobus. The sequence continues at coordinate 6,344 of JAWSUM010000062.1, read as the reverse complement.
CAAAGATGATTAGAAAACAACAGCTAACCTACAAGAATCAATATCAACTGAATTAAATGAGTGTGGTGGACTCGATGACGCTTCGGGAACGCGAATCGAGATGGCCAAGCTTCGCTCAGCACCGCAATGAAAATGCCAGCATCAAAACTATTCAATTCTTGCTTTGTACGTGCGTAATGTCAGATCGATATAAGGACTATAGCAGCTAGGGCAGCTATCACTCCCATCCACTGACGCGGAGCAAGCTGTTCTTTTAATAGTAGAAATGCCAGCAATACTGTGACTGCAGGACTTAACGATGACAGGATTGTAGCAACGTCCAGTCTTCCGGCTTCTGAAGCCAGAGCAAACAGGGTAGCTCCTCCTGTGTTGAATATTCCTGCAAGAATAACTGCAGCAGCTGCATCAGATGCGGGTCTGCTGACAGTCTTTGTCATCATTATGAATCCTGCCAGCATAATCAATGCCGAAATTCTTGAAACCGTTAGTGGCCAGTAGATTGCATTGGAACTGAAATTGTCAATGGATATAAAGAACAAGCCGAACAGTATCCCTGCAAGTAGAGGATATCCCATATCCTTGGCTTTTAAACCGGGTCCGACATCCATCCTGACAATAAACCATATTCCAATAAATGCAAATATAAAACCCGTGATCTTAAAAACTGAAGGAAGACCTTCGTTTAAAGCTGAATAAATTACGGGTATTATTACCGATATTACTGCAGCCAGAGTAGCGACTATACTTATTTTTCCTCTGGCCATACCCATATATAATATAATCAACCCTGCAGCTCCGAAAAATCCTGCAAAAGCACCCCACATAAGACTGTTCAGTGGAGGCAGGCTCTCTGAAAATGCAAACGCAAGAATAGGGAATATAATAATACCCATGATCTGTGTGACCAGGACCACAGTGTAAGCACTTGTCCGCCTGGCAGCACAACCTCCTGCAAAATCCCCTGCACCCCATGATAATGCGGATGCGAGTCCTAATATAATAACAAGACATTCGGCAGGTATCATTTTATTTCTCCGGTAATATTGGGATTTGGGCACTTTTCAAAATCTGCTTGTTTTGTATTGTCTTTCAGGTGATAGCCTGAAGTATTTCATGTAAAAAGGTTTTGTAACTATTCAGTCTGTATGCCACATGGGTTTATAGTTATAGTCCTTTTTGGATCTGTAGAGATCCTTGGTATTCAGGGAAGGATTGGTTTAAATAATTTACAAGTATTTTGTATTATTGAATGTATGTGTCACTTTAAGTCGATTGTTCCTGGCCAGGAAAGTTTTGCAACTCGATTGTCTAACCATTTAAGCTTGAAAATTTTCCGATTTCTTGGATGATTTCTCTTTTAAAATGCTATAAATAGAATTAGCCATAAAACTATCTATGTAGCTACGCCACATGAAATTGAAGATGACCGAGGAGAATGAAAGTAATGAAGAAGCCCTTACTTGATGTCCTTTTCATGTCCGAAAAGAGAAAAAATGCTCTTTTACTATTTAAAAGTGGACCTCAGGAAATGGAAAATCTTCTCAAGTCGCTCGATACTACCAGACAGGCGCTTCTCCCTCAAATAAGGGTTCTGGAAGAACATCATCTTGTTTCTCATGATAAAGACACTTATGGACTGACAGATATAGGGAGACTCATAACGGACCAGATGATTCCCCTTTTAAGTGTATCCGATGTTCTTGATGTTGATGTTGAATACTGGGGGACTCATAAACTTGATTTCATACCTTCACATTTATTCAACAGAATTGGCGAATTGGGGCCATGTAAGTTAATTCTGATCGATCTGCATGAGATATTCGAAGAAGACAAGCAGTTCACTGAAGAAGCAAAAATGTCGAAATCTGTATTCACACTGAGCTCATTTGTATTTCCTAATTTTGAACAGGCATTTTCCGAGTTAATAGCAAATAACGTGAATATATCGATAATTATCTCGAAAGAACTTTATGAAAAGCTCATCAATGACAATCCGGAAAAGTCCAGGGCATTAATTGAGAATCCAAACATCAGTTTGAGTGTATATCCAGGTCATTTTGACTTTTTATCTATTTCGATTAACGACTATAGCCTGATGTTAAAATTGCTGACAGAACAAGGTGTTTCCGATAATAAAAGGGTTATTTGTTCCAGTGATAGTGCACGTCAGTGGGGAAAGGAGTTATTTGAATACTACCTGCATAGATCAATACCAGCTACAGAACTTTAACCAAAACATTATTGCTGTGAAAAATTATTGAGCTACGAGAATGCTTTATACGAGAAAAGCTGTTTTGGGATTACATTAAGAAGGTAGGATAAGGCACCCAATAAACCACCACGCTTTAAGGTGCCTCTCTCCTTGCGAATCCGAGATGTCCCCACATCTCTTTAAACCCCACTCCCCAACCCGCTTTTGGTTGAGAACATAGGATGAGACGCCCGATAAACCACCACGCTTATGGCGTCTCTTTCCTTACGTGTCTGAGATATTCCCCAATATCTCCCGTCAACTCCACTCCAAGAGATTGCAAGCGTCCCAATACTTGCAACCTCTAATAGTGTTTATTCACATATAACCTAACTCTTTCTTATTACAGGATATGCCACAATCTTTTGTTTGCGTAGCTTATTTTAATGCTATTGTAATTTCAACAGGCCGTTTAAAAATGCGTATCAGATATCTGTCATCGGTTCGGAATTCCTCAGGTAATACTTACAGAAATCCCTGCCCCATTCAACTGAAGACGGACTGCAGCACATCATTTGCTTGCTGTCAAACGCAAGCCCCTTTTTCAGGAATCTGAGGAAGATGCAATGATCATTCTGTGTAGCAGACAGGAAAGGCATTTCTATCTGAGATACAAAAACATGCACTTGACCGCTTTGAAGCAGTTTTTTGAATTCATCCCTACAATCAGTTCTTACTTTCTCTGCTAGTTCAGGGCTGAAGACTAGGGTGATATCTACTCCACTTTCTACGTATTCAGAGAATAATGCGGGGAAATCTGGGTAAAGGAATGTTGTTACCGAGGTTATGGATTTCGATTCCTTAGTCTTTTCGTGAAACTCATTGTTTATCGTATAGAATTCCGACATACTGGGTTCTAGGAAATTGCAGGAATCAAGTTCACGTAATCGTTTTAAAAGTTCAATAGGGATAAAATCCAGTTCACGGGTTCCCCAATAATCCATGTCCTTATCCAATACATCAACTGTGCCAAGTAAGGGAACAATTTCATCAACAACTAATCTACCGATGGTCGTCAATTCGTAAACATCATCATAATGGATAATCAGGTGGCGGTCTTCCAACATTTTCAGTTGTGGAAGTAGAGCTTGCCGTGTTGTCTCTAATGCTTCGAGTAGAGTAGTTGTATTCTGGGGACCATCTTTCAATAACGTAAGCACGCTCTTTCTTTTCTCAGATGCAAACATCAAATCAAGCAAATATTTTTTGACCAAAAAATCCACTCCTTCATTTTAGATATTACCCTCTTGAAGAAATCAAATAAAAAGAGTAATGCCCATCTATTATTTAAGCATCTCTGATTTAGAAAATTGATATCTGATGCCCACGCAAATACATTTCATAGATTTATTTATTCATATTGTGATTTAGATCGTTAGATTTATTGAATAGCAAAAATGAACAAATAAAGAAGATCTTAACTTCTTCAATATCATCTCAATAAAATATAATAGAATTTCCTTTGATTTTAAACAATATTTGCTTACATATCTTACTTTAGGTGAGGTGAATAAGTTTTGGAGAATAATGTCAATGATAAAGAAACCATTACTGGATGTTGTATTTGCATCTGACAAGAGAAAAAATATACTCCTGTTCTTAAAAAACGGACCTAAAGAGATGTAAGAAATTGCTCATCTCCAAACAACAAGACAATCACTCCTTCCACAAATGAGAGTCTTGGAAGATAATTATCTCATTTCTCATTACGATGATATCTATGAATTGACAACTGTTGGTCAGCGAATTGTTGAAGAAATGGTCCCTTTAATTGGTACCATCAAGGTCCTTGACGTTGATGTCAACTACTGGGGAACTCGTAAACTTGACTTTATCCCATCTCATCTTCTACAAAGGTTGGATAAACTGGAGAAATGCAGAATTGTAAGTCCTCCTCTTAGTGAAATACACTCTATTCACAAAAATTTTCATGAAGCTACAAAAAGGTATAAATCTTTATTCGTAATCATTACATTTCTTTTTCCGAATTATGTCTCACTCTTTAAGGACTTGCTCGACAATGATGTAAACATACATTTCATCGTCTCTCCAGATGTACTTGGTCAATTAAGATACAAAGCTGATCCTGAATTAATAAAAGTTTTCAAACACGAATTATTGCATTTATTTGTTTATTCTAATAATATAGAATTCATGTCATTTGGATTAAATGATAAATGCCTATTTTTGCGTCTGTTGACCAGTAACAGTGAGACTGATAACAGGTTCCTTGTGTGCACCAGTCACAGTGCACGTAAATGGGGGAAAAGAGCTGTTTGAACATTATCTGAAAGATTCGACACCAATAACACAACTTTAATGAAATACTACTGTAGGCTAGTAGTACTTCAATTCGCTGCTTTGTCTAAACCAAGGCCGAAAGCATCCCTAATTAAAGATAACTGGAAATGACCTTTAAAAAATTGCCCGTGTCAAATGGTTTTGAAACATAGTCGGCACATCCAGCTTCAAGGATACTTTCCCTATCTCCCTTCATAGCAGAAGCTGTAACAGCTACTACGGGCACGTTTAATGTTTGTGGATAATTCCTCAATTTTTTAACAACTTCCAGTCCATTCATTCCAGGAAGCCTCATATCCAGCAAAATAAGATCAAAATGTGACTTATCTACTGAATTCAAAGCTTTTTCCCCATTATCCACCCCTTCAACTTTGTGCCCCGTAATTTCAAGCAGAGCAGTGAGTAACTCCATATTCATGAGGTCATCTTCCACTACCAGGATATTTGCCATTCTACCACTCCAAAATAATTCTTAAAATATCAAGATTCATATTTTATTTAACCCAAACTCTTCTTAACTGACAGGTTTTCATTATTTTATGATTGAGAACTATATTTTAATGGCATTACAATTTCATTTGAGTTATGAAAATGCGGAGATGTTACAATTTTACCCAGAATACTTAGTATCAAAAGTAGATAGGCAGATAGCAGGAGACATGCGTAAACTATATAGCAGTTGTTTGATTTTCCTAAATATTAATATGATGTGCATAATTATAGTTTAATCATATAATTTGATATTATAAAGCTGAGGAAATGTTATGGAAAAAAGCTTGCTTGAAATACTGTTTAAATCTGAAAAAAGAAAAGATTTACTCCTGCTGTTACAGGATGGTCCTCAAGAGATGGATTTTATTCTTAAATCAATGGGGACAGACAGGCAGGCATTACTTCCACAGATGAAAATTTTAAAAAAATATCACTTAATTGTACGTGAGCATGATAAATGTTCGTTGACAACCATAGGAAAATTAATCGTTGATGAAATGGTTCCTTTGCTAGAGACTATTGAAGTTTTTGATGGCGATATTGATTATTGGGGAACTCATAAGATTGATTTTATTCCCCCTCATATTATAAGTAGAATTGGTGAACTCGGAAAATGCGATATAATAAGTCCATCACTCTGTGATTTATTTGATGTTTATCGTAAATTTTATGATTTAGCCAAACCATCAAAGTCTGTCAGTATCATTACTTCATATCTTTATCCTGATTATAGTAAAATATTTTCAGAACTTCTACGCAATAACATTGATATAGATTTCATCGTTTCCGAAGAATTGTTTGATAGTATAAAGATTAATCACCGTGGAAATTTTGGAGAATTTATCAAAACTGGTAAGTTTCATTTTTATGTTTCTAACAAGAAAATAGAATTCTTGTCCTTTACGTATGATGATTTTCATCTGTTGTTAAGTCTATTAACGAATAAAGGAGATTTTGATAATAAGCATGTTCTTTGTCCCAACCCTGGTGCACTTGAATGGGCACGAGAGCTATTTGATCATTATCTGAAGAATTCAATCCCAGTAACGGAAATCTGATTCATGTCCAAGTAAATTCATAACTGTCATATAACTCACCTGAAGTTGACATACAACAGTTAATATTATAGATATACCGTCCTAACAGTATTCTTATTAGAATCAAAAAGGAAATAGCTTAATAAAGAAACTATTGCTTGATGTGGTGTTTGCATCAGATAAAAGAAAGAACGTGCTCCTGACGTTGCAGGATACTTCCATATCCTTCAACTCCACTCAAGTTGAGAAGGCAGGATGAGACG
>JAWSUM010000061.1:0-17316 GCA_033549165.1 Methanolobus sp. | reverse complement strand
GAATGAATCTTTCTGGCACAGGAAACGTCCGCCATGTTTTGCAAGGTCTATCGGAATAACTTTACCAGGATAGGGTGCACTGAAGGCCACATATCCCTTATCCTGCCCTTCGTGTGTGAAGCTGGTGATAAAGAAACTCTCACCTGTAAAAGCACGTTTCAGACCCTTTAGAAGTCCTCCTCCTGTAGATGTCTGCATCTTTATGCCAGGTCCCATGTACAACATAGCACCGGCTTCAGCCCTGACGGACTCACTTGGGTCGAGCTCGATCTCTACGATCTGCATATCATTACCAATAATCCTGTAGTCGATCACATCTGCCATTTTATTTTTCTCCGAGCCATTTTTAAAAATCTGAGAATTGAACTGTTTATATGTAGTTCATCAACTTTTATTAATTTATCTGATATCTAAATAATAAATTCATGCTGAATGTTTTTTTCAGCAAAGTTCAACTGAACTTGCATAAAATTTCCATTTTGTAAGAACATTGTCCTCAGAAAGAAGTGTCTCCTCCTGCCCTGATCTCACCCCTGCCCTCGGAACCAGCGGCCGCTACTATCCGGTCTGCAAGACGTGAGAAAGGCAGGCTCTGTAAATATACCAGTCCCGGCCCCCTCATGACTGCAAGTACCAATCCTTCTCCTCCGAACAGCGCATTCTTGAAGCCACCTGTAAATTGTATATCATAGTCCACGGTGTCAGAGAATGCAGCAAGACATCCTGTATCAACCCTTAGGATCTCGCCTGCCCGGAGTTCTTTCTCGATGATGGTGCCCCCTGCGTGTGCAAAGGCCAGGCCGTCGCCGGTAAGCCTCTGGAGGATAAAGCCTTCCCCTCCGAAAAGGCCGGCTCCGATCTTCTTGGAAAAGGCAATCTCGATCTCGATCCCTTTGGCCGCACACAGGAATGAGTCTTTCTGGAAAAGGAAACGTCCGCCATGTTTTGCAAGGTCTATCGGAATTACCTTGCCCGGATATGGAGCACTGAAGGCAACATATCCCTTGTCCTCCCCTTCGTGTGTGAAACTGGTGATAAAGAAGCTCTCACCTGTAAAAGCACGTTTCAGGCCTTTTAATAGCCCGCCCCCCGAGGAGGTCTGCATCTTTATGCCAGGTCCCATGTATAACATAGCACCTGCTTCAGCCCTGACAGACTCACCTGGATCAAGCTCAATCTCTACGATCTGCATATCATTACCAATAATCCTGTACTCAACCATATCTGCCATCTTATGTCCCCCTGTTGGTCTTTACGTTGGAATTTAATTTTACAACTTATAAGAACTTATCTGGAAAATAATTACTAAATTTACACCAAACACTTTTCTTTTATCAAAGCGCAACTGAACTTGAATAAATTAATATAGGTCCTTTGCATACACAGTTGTTGATAATTGTGTCTGAAGATGATAAACAGCTTCCAGTTAAACGGTATCTGCTGAGTTTATCCTCCTGCAAGCACGGAGGACAGTTGGATGAGTCCTCAGAAGAGTTCCATCTGTCGGAATCAGATATTCTTGATTTCAGTGCCAGCCTGAATCCCATTGGTAACCCTTTCATGTTTAAAGGAAGCGGACTTGATATCGAAAATCTTCGTGATATAGCTGTGGCGAGGCTGGGACAATACCCTGATAACCGCTATATTGAGCTTAAGTCTGCTGCCGCTGGTTTCCTCGGAAAAGGGATAACATGCGATAACATAATCCCAGGCAACGGTTCATGCGAACTTTTCAGACTTGTACTTGAATGTACCGTGAAGGAAGGTGACATTGTCATCGTCCCGATACCGTGTCCGGCTGAATACATCCATTCATGCAGGACCTTCGGAGCGATACCCGAAGAGATAGAGCTGAGTGAGATGTTCCGGCTGCCTAAAAGGACGATCGAGAAAGCAAAGGTCATCTTTTTCCCGAATCCTGGCAATCCCACAGGAGAACTTGCGTCCAGGGAAAAACTCCGGGAATTTGCTTCAAAGTGCGCAGAACATCAGACACTTCTGGTAGTTGACGAATCATTTATCGAATTATCAGATCCGCGCCAGAGTCTTGCAGACCTCGCGGCAGAAAATGATCACCTTATAGTCATTCGGTCCATAGTGAATGCCTTCGCGCTCCCGGGAATCAGGTTCTCCTACGGGATAGCCTCACAGAGAATGGCTGAGAAGCTGAACCCGGCCCGTCTTTCATGGAACATTGGCGCGGTCACCGAAGCTATCGCGACAGCGATACTGAAAATGGAAGGTGGCTCCTACAGCAGATACCTGAAAGAATCAAGGAAATTCATACGTAGAGAACGAAAATACATTGTTGCACGCCTTTCGTCCCTGTACGGTTTCAAGCCCCTTGAAAGCAGTGCAAATTACGTGCTGGTGGATATGGACGGGCATTTCATGGACTCGGAAAGGTTCGTGAAATGTTTTGCTGCCCGTGGTATCCTGATACGTGAATGCAGCGATCTCTTCGGAGGAAAAAAACGCTACATACGCTTATCAGTACGTTCCAGGGAAGACTTCGAGAAGCTCATCGGCAAACTGGATGAGGTCTATGCGGAATCCAGCAGGGAAGCTGCAAGGGAAAAACTTGAGGAGACCATAGAACACCCCGAGAAAACAGAAGCCGGTCGGGGAACATGTAGCTATTACCCATGCCATTTCCAGGGGCAGGACTGCACTTTCTGCTTCTGTCCGTTCTATGCCTGTGAGGATGAGAAGACCGGCGGGTTCTGGATAGACAGCGCAACCGGTGGTAAGGTATGGAGCTGCGAACATTGTACTCTCCTGCACCAGCCCAAAGTAGCAAAGAAAGTACTTGATGTCCTTATGGAGGACGGAGACACAGACGAGAATATCCGGAAAGCCTGGAAAGAGGTCATAAAACCTCTTCTCTAGTCACCTGACAGTCCTTCATCTATCATTTAATTGATTAAGTTAATATAGGTCCAATAAACTACAGATTGTGATTATCGTGTCCGAAAATACAGCACCTCTCCCGGTAAAAGAATATCTCCTTACACTTGAGCCAGGCGCTCATGGTGGATTGATCCGAAAAAGCTCCCAGGAATATGCCATCCCGGAGAGTGAGATACTCGATGCGAGTGCAAGCCTGAATCCTTTTGGCACACCCTTTGAATATCCCTACACTGAACTTAAGCTTAAGTCCTTACTGGAAAAAGGCCTTGAGAAAATGGAGCAATACCCTGACAACCGTTATCTTGAGTTCAGGGAAGCAGCTGCAAAGTTCACGGGAATGGGCGTGAGGCCTGAAAATATCATCCCTGGAAACGGATCGACCGAGATAATCCGTCTTGTCGCCGAGTGTGTGATCGAGGAAGGTGATACAGTCCTCATACCCCAGCCAACTTTCAGTGAATATGAGGTCCAGTGCAAGGTGCTTGGTGCAAGTATAAAATATATCCGGCAGGAGGATCTGGGAGCTCTTGACGGGGCGATCCTTGAAGGTGCAAAGATACTGTTCGTCTGTAATCCCAATAACCCTACCGGAAAACTCTTTACAAGAGAACAGATAGCGGACATGGCGGAAAAATGTGCTCAACACCACACATTACTTTTCGTTGACGAGGCTTTTATTGAACTTGCAGACCCTACCCAGAGTGTTGCAGATATGATAGAAGGTAATGGGTACCTCTTCATACAGCGCTCCCTCACAAAGGCATTCGCCATTCCCGGTATCAGGATGGGATTTGGTATAGCTTCCACATCTTTTGCAAAGGTGCTCAACAATGCGAGGCTTTCGTGGAACTTGGGCTGCATCGCTGATACCGTAGCAACGGCCCTTCTGAATATGGAAGGTGGTATCTACAGCAAATACCTCGTGGACTCCAGGGAGCTCATCGAGACAGAAAGGAACTTCCTTATGCAAAAACTGACACGCCGCGGTTTCAAGCCTTTTGAGAGCAGTGTCAACTACATTTTCGTCGACATATCGGAATTCTCCATGAATTCCACCGAACTTGCACAGCGCATGGCTGCACACGGAGTGCTGATACGTGACTGCAGTTCCTTCCAGGAAATAGGGAGCAACTTCATCAGGATCGCCATCAGGACCAGGGAAGAGAATGAACGTATCGCAAACACTATCAAACTGGTCGTCAATGAATGGGGCAGGGAACAGGCCGAGGCCATGCTTGACGCAAACCTCGAAAAGGCTGCAGATTGCGGGCGCCTGGGCAGCAACCTGAGCTGCGAGTACTACCCCTGTCATTTCGAAGGCCAGGACTGTACTTTCTGTTTCTGTCCATTCTATCCGTGCAAGGACGAGCGTACCGGAGGCCAGTGGATCGAAAGCTCTTCCGGAGGTAATGTCTGGAGCTGCCTGTACTGTGATATCATACATAGGCCGGAAGTGGTCGACGACGTACTCTCTGTCCTGGTAAAGGAAGGAAGGAACGAAGAGAGTATAAGGAAAGCCTGGAAAAACGCCCTGGAGACTCGTTTATGATATTGCCGGTGCAACTTGTACCAGAAGATCTTGTCATAATCCTTTTCCTGGCCTATGTAATAGACCTGGCTTTCAACGAACCACCCTTTGCAGTCCACCCTGTGGTCTGGATGGGAAATCTCATCTCAAAGCTCAAAAGAATTGCACCTTCAAAGAACAGAAAAGCCTATGGTATCTTACTGGCGCTGATCACGATCACCTTTGCTGCGGCCATAGCCTATGCGGTCCTGCTGATATTCAGCATTGAAGCCATACCCAGGATAATCCGTCTTTTAATAGCAGCCTACTTCCTGAAGGCAACATTTTCCATAAGATGCCTTTTCGAAGCTGCCCGTGAGATAAGGAACAAACTGGAAACCGGTAAGCTCGATGAGGCCAGACAGGGCCTGTCCATGTATGTCAGCAGGAACACCTCAAAACTTGATGAGAGCCATGTTTCCTCGGCGATAATAGAGACAGTTTCCGAGAACTATGTTGACGGCATACTGACACCGCTGTTGTTCTACGCCTGCTTCGGCCCGTTCGGGCTGATAGCCGCCTATATCTTCAAGGCTACAAGCACCCTTGATTCCATGGTTGGATACAAGGATGAGAAACATCTTCAGATTGGATGGTTCTCTGCAAGGCTCGATGATGTGTTCAACTGGATACCAGCACGCCTGTCGGTGCTCTTCATCTCCCTGTCGTCTGCTGTAGTAAGTATGTCCCTGAAAACCTACAAGAAGATTAGTCCTGCAGGTGCAGTGCAGCTTGCGGTCAATGATGGTATGAAGACACCTTCCCCAAACTCGGGTTATCCAATGTCCTCAGTGGCCGGTGCACTGAAGATCCGACTGGAAAAACCAAATACCTACGTGCTCGGAGAAGACTTCGCCTACCCGGTACATGAGGATGTAAGACTTACAGCATGGATAGTAATGGCAGCCTCATTCATGGCAGTCATTGCATCCGCATTGATTATTTATGGAATAGGATTTCTAACAGTAACTTAAATCGCAATCAATCAAGTATACTTAACAATCGGAGTGATGGCAATGAAATTATCGGATATCGAATCTGAAGACCTTAAAAAAGGCCAGTCAGAAGAACTGGAAGGAGAAGTTACCCACAGCATCCTTGACATATTTGAGGATGAAGGCATTACCGTAGATATGTTGGTTGATACTGCAATGGCATTATATGCCCCGCACCCGGGTATCGAGACAAGGGAACTTGCCGAAAAGAGATTTCTGGAAGAACTTGACATTGCCCTCTCCGATCCAAACCTCTGCCTGCTCATCTACTCCGGAATACTTCTGGAGAGGGAAGGAAAAGCAGGCACTTTGCCGGATATAAGCAAAAGTTCCTATGAAAAGGACCTTACATTCATAATAGCGGACGAAGTACTGGGAATGAGCATTTCCAAATATATCAGTGGTGACAAGGGAATGTTCGAATTTGTCAGGTTCGACAAACAAAAACCCGGCATCTTATCGACTCTGGGCCCCTTCATGGATGACATTATCGGAGGACTCATCGGAGGAGTCTCTGCAAACATGTATACAAGAAGCATGGCTCAGGCGGCTGCTTCTTCCAAGAAGGAAACGAAGGAAAAAAAAAAGAGATCCGACAGTGATCTGGGCGGTGTGATCGCAGGATGAATAACTTTTTACTGGCAGTACGTTCGAGTTTCGGTTTCCTTTCCACCATCCCGGTGGGAATCACCATGGAAGGGCTCGATGAGTTCTTCAAGAGGACCTATCTGCATATACTGGTAGGAATAGTGCTTGGCCTGATCATGGGCGCAGTAGCCTTTGTTCTGGAGTCGTTCCTCTCCCCGCAGCTGAGTGCCGTATTCATAATTATCTTTGTTTATTACCTGACAGGACTGAACCATCTGGACGGCATTGCGGACCTTGGGGACGGACTGACGGCCCACGGCTCCCGTGAGAAGAAACTGAAGGCATTAAAAGATATGTCACTGGGTATCGGCGGGGTTGCATTTGCTGCCCTGACACTGATAGCATTCTATGCGGCACTTGTTTCATTACAGGCAGAGGCCTTGAATGTGAGCGCTTCTGTCACAGACATGGCAGTTATAGTCTTTATATCGATGTTCGTTGCCGAGGTAAGCGCAATGCAGTCGATGCTGACCATTGCAGCATTCGGGAAATCAATACATGAGGGCCTTGGTTCCATCCTTGTGAACAGCACTACCATGCCCAAGTATTTCCTGGGTTTTGTCATGGGTATTATTGCCTGTACGTTTGCTTTCTGGTTAATCGGCATCCCGCTTGCAGGAGCCATAGCATTCCTTGCAGCCATTGCGGCTACGTTCATCCTGCTGAATATAAGCAACAGGCATTTTGGCGGTGTGAACGGGGACGTCATCGGTTCATCCAATGAGGTCGGCAGGATCATCGCACTGATAGCTATCTATCTTGTTCTAAAGTACGATATCGGAGGTATTATTTGGACGCTATAATCATGGCAGGGGGCTTTGGAAGCAGGCTCGGCATGGGTGAAAAACCCGTGGTCGAGCTTCTTGGCAAACCCCTTATCTCATACGTGATCGATGCGCTTGAGAGTACGGAGAGTATTGGAAGTATCTATGTTGCTGTCTCACCTGCAACACCTACAACAGGCAGCATTGTGCAAAATCGCTACAGTGACAGGGTCAAGGTCATCGACACCATGGGCGGTAACTATGTGGCGGATATGGTCTTTGCTATAAAGGAAGCAGGAATATCAGAACCTGTGCTTATCATGATGTCAGACATCCCCCTGCTGAATCCGAAACTTATAGAGCATATCATCGAAGAATACAAGAACTGTGAAACGCCTGCAATGTCCGTATTCTCTCCCATCTATATTTGCAAGGGACTTGGCATAAGACCTGATACTGTCTTCAACTGGAACGGTAAACTTATTGTTCCTGCAGGTATCAATATACTTGATGGCAAGGATGTTGAACATGAGCAGGCATATGTCAGTCTGATACTGGAAGATATTGAGTTGGCATTGAATGTGAACACAGTTGACGACCTGCAGAAGTGCAAGGAAATGCTCTCCGAAAGGAACGAGGCGATGCTGACTGAGAAGAATGTATCGTCAGGCTGAATTGCAATCGATTATCTGAAGGTGGTCATATCAATCGCAATATTACCATTAATAAAAGGAACTACTCTATCGAAACCCTGACACTGATCACCGGCAGGACCAGTCTTCAGAGTTCTATTGAAAGCATTCCTGAGGAAGCCCTCCTTTTGTGCGAGGTGATCGACAATCCTCAGAAACTACCTTTCTATGTTGAAACCTTTTACAGAATGAAGATAACTGATGAGGATGCATTTCGTTTTTCGCTCATCAGGATCCAGATAGATTCGGACCTCAGGATGAATGAGGATATACAGAAACACCAGCACAGGAAATACGTTGCAAGGACAATTGAGAAACTGCTGTTCTCCGACATCCTGCTTGAAAATATCCAGAATGTGGTCCTTGAAGGTGAATGAACACTATATCTTGCAACACACATATATTCAGGATAAACTGGTACAGTCCTGAAAATGTACTACAGACACTATCCTGATTGGTCCATTTGCTCAGTATTTTTCTTCCGGATGAAACCGTCGCAAGGGTTTTACATGCGCGAGTATATTCTCTTTATGTAACAACGTTAAAAATGGTGTTTTCGTATGAACATAGTTTCTGATGTGTAACCATGAAGATAATTCCTGAGCACCTTGTTGAAAAAATAACGCTGGTACAAAAAAAGCCCTTTAAAGTATTTGAAATATTTATTGGCATTCTTTTCATCAGGAATTGGGTTAAGACTGAGGATGACAGCATAATCAACTTCAACGATACAGTTTCAGATGCAGTTTTGTATATATACAAAGACAATTTCACCGAAATTTATGAAGACCGGTTCCTGAAATACGCACAGTACTTCAATAACATAAGCTACGTTTACAAAGACGAAGAGGATGTGAAAGGTTATTGTTTCTTTTTTTCCAAGCCTTTATTCTCAGCGAACAGAATAAAGAAATTGTGTATTGTATATTCGTTAGCCGTTGATAAGAAGTACACGAGACAGGGAGTCGGTGAAAAGTTATTACGAAAAGGCATAAGCGAAATGGAATTGAACGGCATTGATACGATCATACTATATGTGGAAGTGAATAACGAATCCGCAATACGACTATACAACAAAGTAGGTTTCAGGACGATTGGAGAAGTGAGGGATATTTGCTCCCCGGGAGACTTATGCTACGAAATGGTGATCGATCTTAATGAAGATGCATCATCTACATCTACAGACCATCAAAATAGCTAGTTGGTTTTATACATTGGGTGGTGGACATTATCGGGCACCGGAATCTAAAGGTGCCCTTTCACTGTTTTTTATTTGGCATATTATCTGAAAGAGATACATATTCAACTCTAACTTCAAAGTTCTACTCATCGAGCCTTTTTAATCGAAAAGGTCACTTATTGAGCCCTTTTCTTCCGAAAAGCCCTACTCATCAAGGCCTTTTCTTCCGAAAAGCCCTACTCATCAAGGCCTTTTCTTCCAAAGATATAGTTTGCAACCCTGATGGCATCCCTGTCACCGGTTTCCTTACCTTCATCATCACTCAGTTTAACAACCGGGATGTCATTTACCGCATGCAGTTTAATGACCATGTTCAGGGGCGGATTTTCACTGAAGAAATCCGGGTTATTTGTAAGACTTGTACCGATACCGAAACTGCAGTTTATCCGTCCCTCGCAGTAATCCTTTATTTTGATGGCATCCCTTGCATGGAGTGAATCACTGAAAACAACGAGTTTTTTCATGGGATCAATGCCTGCTTTTCTGTAATGTTCGATAACCTTGTCAGCAAAAATGAACGGATCACCACTATCATGTCTGACACCATCGTACAGCTTTGATAACCGGAGGTTGAAATTATTAAAGAACGCTGCTGAGCCAAATGTATCTGACAATGCGATTCCCAGGTCGCCTTTGTAGATATCAGCCCAGTTCTCAAGTGCAAACAGGTTTGCATTCCGCAATCCAATCAGTGCCGAGCTTCCCATTATCCATTCATGACCAATGGTCCCGATGGCTCGCAAGTCGTACTTTTTTGCAAGGAATACGTTGCTTGTACCTGAAAAGCTCTTCAATCCCGAAAGTGTACCGATAACTGCATCGTGAAGCTCAAAACTCCGCCTCCTTCTGGTCCCGAACTCTGAAAAAACACAATCACTGGATTCGAGTTCCCGGCCTATGTCCCGCATGAAGGAAGTATATTCCTCTACAAGGGAACTGCCTGTCGGCACAGCTTCATTCATGTGCTTATCTTTCCATTGAGGGTCAACTGTATCAAAGTAAAGTTCCGAGATCATTGCCATAAGCACGATCTCCCATAGTATGCTGCTATGCCAGGGACCTCTGATACGGAGATCGAGGTCATTGTCTTCCGTAAGACCGACAGTCACCTCGGAAGGATCAAAGCGGTAGTTCCTGAGATATTCAACGTACATGGGTTTGAAATACGGACATGCTGCTTTTAACCACAGGTACTCATCATCGGTGAGTGCCAATGCTGGCATATCCTCGTCTATTATCCGTCTCAGTTTCCTGACAAAACCTTCGTTGAAACGCTGTGTCCCGCGGTTCGTAAAACGATATTCTGCAACCACGTCAGGAAAAAGTTCCAGGACAGCCATCTGCATAGTGAACTTATAAAGGTCGTTGTCAAGAATTGAACGGATCATTGAATCCTTCCTTTTTGGATACTTAGAAAATTAAATTGCGCCTATATTCGTAGGGCATTCCCCTATTTACACTTTTTTCTTAAGATATCACTCAGGTTTTCTTTCTTTTGAGAGCAATTTCTCTTTGACCTCAAGATAGCAGTTTTCCACTATAGCGGTATTACCTTTGACCGCCACGGCTTCTGCGTTGAACCTTTTTGCCAGTTTCGATATCTTTACCCCGAAATCCTTCTCAAAATTCAGGCCGGTATCCAGTTTCACGATCCTTCCTATCCTGAAGGAATACTGGTACTCAGACATCTTTTTGGGTTCGGATGGGATGTCTTTCATATCTTTCCAGTTAGACGCCCATAGCGGGGTGAAGTAAAGGGTTGCGGTGTCATTCCACCTCTTAAGCTCCTCTTCATAGCGCCGGTTTCCCCCAAGTGCTACGCTTATGCAGTCATCGACACGTTCACCTTCCCCGTCCTTCAAGGTATACAGTGGAACTGAACTTGTACCTGTGGCATTCCCAATGTCTTTCAGGGCATTCCCGCAAAGCCCGTAGAAAAGAAGGATGCTGTCTGAGAATCCGGACATCATGCTTACCTGCCTGCCGACCTCCGACCTGAGCGAGTTGCTATCCACATGCAACCCCAGTGGCATTATTTTTATGACAACAACAATGTCGTTGATGCATGTTCTTCCAATAAGCGACATTGCTTTCTTTTTGATCGGGCCGGGACCTGTCGAGCAGATGAACTCATCTATCCTGTCGATAGGAGCCAGCGAAAAGGGTATGCTCTGCGACCTGAGTTTTCTTGCAAGGTCCAGGGACTCGCGGTCATCGATGAGCACAAGCCGTGTGTTCTCCATGTATTTCGACATCACATGAGTGATCTCATCTTCAAGGATCTTGCACCCGATAAGACTAAGTACAGGCATTTTGTTTCTCCGGTATCTCCATTCATGTCAGCCGTCGATATGAACATAACGTACAATGCAGTACATATTAATATAGCTTAACGTTATTTTTCTATAGATATCTCAATGAAATCTACGAAACACTGGAAGAGAAGGCTTAACAATGAAACACCGATCTGAAACTACTCCCAGGAAAGACATGGACCATTACCAGGAAAAAGAGTTATATCTGAATGAACTTGCCGAGATCAAAGCCGAACTTTCTTCTCTGAACAGGGCGGTATCAAGAGTACTTGAGCATTCCGGCCACCAGCAGATGAACATGATGGTTTCAGAGATCAAGAACGATCTCTCAAGGCCACTAATAAATTACATTATGCATGACACCAGGGATGCACTGAACAGCAATATGCCGGAGGACTGCGACCAAAAACAGATATGCAGGTCTGCATTTGAAAACCTTTTCCAGGAAATGTCACTGCTTCTGCTGGATAAGGATATGGATGAAGGGAAACTTCAGGAATATCAGAAACGTTTCGATGAACTGGCAGAACTTGCTTCAACTGAAAACTGTGGTTCCTGCACGGTCCATGCTTCCAGGATGTTCGAAAAGCAACTTGAACTCCTCCGCTCTATGAGTGGATACATTAACAGCAAGCCGGAACACGAGAATATACCAAGTCTCGTTGACCTTCCTGATGAAGTGGTCAGCAGCATATGCGAACCTCTTGCGAACAAGCAGCGTCTGCTGATACTCAAAACATTGAGCACCGAAACCAAGAGCTTCTCCGAACTTTCCAGGATCACCGGGCTACGGGGAGGGAATCTGCTATTCCACCTCCAGAAACTGCTGGATACGAATATGATCCTTCAAAGGACAGAACGTGGTGACTATCTGCTGACGAATAAGGGTTATAACATACTGCAGGGCATCGCAGAACTGTACAACATGACAGAAAAAATATCAGTCGGGAACATGTCACTTGAAAGTGATCAGGTCATCGGTTGAGCATTCCTGCCCTGCCATATATATTCCCATGATTTCCTGAGCGGTTTCCGTACCAAGTCTGTTTTCGATCAGATCAAGGAAAACTTCCATGTAGTGGGGTTGTACACAACCAAGGCTTTCTTCCCCGCTTTTGATCAATGATATCAGATAGATGAGTTCATTGTCATCCAGAACAGAGATCCGCCTTGTAAAATCCTCAGCGTCTGTTGCAAAGTGGTTCGATAGCGGAGGAAGTATGGACCTGTAAGGTGCCCTGGAACCGGAACACTCAAGGCCTGCACATTCAGGTGCAAGCTTTTTCAGGATCTCGATGTCTTTTACGGATAATTCACGTGCCAATTATATCACCGGTTTCTCTGGTGGCCATCATCATGACGGACCGAACTCAAGCCACATGTAATTACCCGCTGATTAGCAGTTTGCAATAAATAAAACTATCGTCATCCACGCCTCTGGAAATGTAGCTAGAGCATCGGTGGCCTGGCCGGGATCTGCTGCAGCTCGATGTTGTGCTCTAATATCCTGGAACATATGGACATCTCTTTGAGTTCGGAGAGGGCCACTTCAAGTCGTATGGTAGTTTCCAGAAGTTCATCCTCGAGACCTTTGATGTAGTCGGCCTGCTGTTCGATCCTTGAATCGAGTTTCTTGATCTCAAGATGCTGCCTGTGTATAGTAGTATGTTTGCCGATCTCATTCTCGGTCTTTTGCCCAAGTTTCTGTAATTCGTCTTTTCGTGACTCAAGCTCTTTTTCCCGGGCATTCATTATCTCATTCTGGTGTTCCACATACTTGCGTTGGCGCTCGACCTTCTCGGTCTCTACCTCGATACCGAGTTCCTGAGAGATCAGGTCCGCCTTCTGGGCAGCAATCTCACTGGCCTTTTTGTCAAGTCTTTCTTTAGTCTGCCTGAGACGTTTTTCCTTTTTACTGGTGCTGAGCTCCTCTTCGTACTGCAGGCGCTGGATCCTGTAATTGTCGCATTTACGCTTTTCAAGGGATCCAAGGTCCAGTTCATACCGGCATACTCTTGAAAGAAGATCTTTTTCCTTTTTAGAGAAATCTTCCCTTTTTTTCTCATACTCCTTTTTAGCCAGCTTGAGCTCATCGTTCTTGATGACAAGTTCTTCGTACTCCATGGAGATGAGTTTCTTTGCCTCGCGGATCCTTTCATATTCTTCGATCAGCAAAGACTCCTCTTTTTTGATCTCTTCTTTTCCAATAGCGATCTCGGCCCTTTTCTTCTCTACCTCATCAAGCTGACGGAAGTAGGTATTCTTGATATCCTCCAGGGCCTGGAGTTGATTCTGATAATAGAGCTGTTCACTCATACTGACATCGCCACGCTTTACTTGATCCTTCCATGTTGAAATCCTGAACCTGCATACTTATACGCCAGAATAGACTGATAATCCAGTCTATCCGGCAATTGTTCCTTTCTCAAAATAAGGTTTTCATGTATATGTATAAGAGATTCATGTCCATGAAATGAATGTCCTATGTACTTAACTCATACACAGGAACTCATAGAACACCTTCGAAATAATGGCCTTCCGTATAAAATTCATCATTCCGCCCGGTAATTTTTGGCCTCTTGCCCGCGATTGTACTTTTGTAGGCCCTGATAATGTCCCTAATATAATTTTTATTGTTCAGGGAAAGGTCAAGTCGTAGTACATCAACACCACTTTCCCGAAGGATTTCCACATGTTCAAGCATGCTGAAGACCTTTGAGTTATAGATGAGCGTACGTGTACCCTGGCGCCTTAGAGGAAAACTATCTCCCCGGCGGTCGATCAGATCAACACTGCTGTTCCTTTTCAGAATCCCCCTTTCAGCCAGAGGTTTCAGGAGATCGTTCTCAGTGATAAGCAGTAACTCACGCCCGTGTACAAGAAGCTCGAGCTGACAGTTTCCAGGACTTCGGACCAGAGCATCGGAGATATCCCTTATTTCATCCAGGTTCAATTCACTGGAGAGCGTTACACGGGATGCACCGGCCTTATGGTAAACTTCGGCAGTTTGCGCATTGAAAATGTTCAGTTCCCTCTGGGCTACAAAGTCCATGTCCATGACCGAGGCAACCCTGACTGTGCCAAGGTTTGAACATGCCATCTTGAACCCTGCATTGTGGACATCCTTCATTAGCTGTTTCATGGTTTCAAGTTCATGGTCGAATGTAACCTGGGGAGTTACGAGCACAATTTCGATTCCTTTTTCCTTCAGTTGAAGTATTTGATCTTCGTTCTCGGCTCCCATCAACCAGTCAAAATCCCCTATGGGCAAGTAAATGATATCAGCACCGGCTTTTGCTGCAATGAAAACTGATTCTGTGCTGCTGACCTCAACGCTCAGGAGCATCTTATCTTCAGAAACAGCTGCCTTCTCGCAAATATCTGTGTTCCGTATTTCCATTTGAGGCTCTTTCCGATTCCGCTTATAGAGTTCCAGCACCTCTTTCTCAAGCAGCGATACGGCTTCACGTCTTGCACTCGTGATAACTCCCACTGGAATGAAAATATTCTCGTCAGCCTCGATCCTGACAGTACCTGCATAGTAAGGAGTATCTCCAAGCTTTTCCACAGCTTCTGATATTTTCTCTGTGGTCGTAGGAGAACTTTTAGCCTCCTGGACAACATATTCGTCAGCAAAGACAGAGCCGGCCCTGCTTTCATTCATCTCTATCCGGAGGCGTTCTCCTTTACAGGCTATGACCACGATATCCACAGGCAGCTTTCTGACATCCTTTTTTTGCAGGGAATCGAGCAGCAGGTTATCTGTTGAGAGGAAGACCTCATCCTGCGGTCGCACGGCTTTTCCGGTCTTGGGACTGATCTGCAGTACAACCTCCTCGCCTTTTGAAGCCTTTTCCACTTTCTCACCATTGAGAAGGATGCTATCAACCCTGCTGCCCAGCATCCTCATCCGGGTGAGGATAGAGATCCCGTCCTTGCTGCTGATATCCTGCTGTAGTTTTATTCGCAGGTCCGCATGGTGTTTCGAGCGCGATATCTCCTTGGTCCTGCCAAGGAATAGACCGTAACTGGAGCTGTATTTCTGATGTGTGACATCCTTTTCACCTGAAACAAAACCCTTTGTGAAGCCGCGATAGAAGAGTTTGGCAAGTTCTGTCTCGTATTCAGCGATCTCATCTGCACTGAGATTCTCGCCGGTACTGCATATTCGCTCAACTGCCTTTTTGTAGATCGTGGAACTCGCTGTCACGTATTCGGGTCTTTTCATCCTTCCTTCGATCTTCAGGCTCTTTACACCGGCTTTGACGATCCGGTCAAGTTCCGGAAGAGTACATAATTCGGCACAACTGATGGGATATTCACCTATAAGTCTCCTGCTGACCTCTTCCCCGTCAACCATTATCCTGTATGGTCTGCGGCATGGCTGGGTACAGGCTCCCCTGTTCGCGCTGCGGTTGCCCAGGAAACTGCTGAAGAGGCATCTGCCTGAATACGAGTAACAAAGAGCGCCGTGAACAAAGAGCTCGATGTCGATTTTGCTCTTTTCCACAATATCCCGGACCTGTCCTGCGCTAAGCTCCCTTGAAAGTATGACCCGTGAAGCCCCGGCCTCTTCAATGAGATCGACACCATCCTTATTGTGGACTGTCATCTGGGTACTGGCATGCAGCGGAAGTTCGGGATATATGCTGTTCAGCAGCTTCATCAGGCCGATGTCTTCCAGTATAAGGGCATCGACACCATAGGAATAGGCCGTGTCGATTATATCAAGTACGTCCTGCAATTCCTTCTGCTTGACAGGAATGTTCAATGCCAGGAAGACTTTCACATTTCGTGAATGTGCAAGGTCTATGGCCCCTTCAAGTTCTTCCAGACTGAAATTATTGGCTCCCTGTCTTGCATTGAAGTCAGCGACCCCAAGATAGACAGCATCAGCTTCTCCTTTAAGCGCACCCAGTAAAGCTTCCATATCACCTGCCGGTGCAAGTATCTCCGGTGGATGGCATATCTTATTATTGTTTTCACTATGCATTTTCTGACTCTCAAAAGATGCTTATTCTGATTTTGCTTGATCGTAGTAGTTACCTTATGGGTATATGGTTTAAAACCATTGCCCGGCTTCCCGCAGGCCTATGGAAATCCCTTTTCCGGAAATAAGGATGGCGTATTCATCCGGCAGCCATAAATAATTCCCGGCAGCCATTTACATATTGTCAGATAACTGTGCGTGGAATATCTGTAAAGGAGTGAAGCTATGTGAGAATTTCAAAGAATATATTCCAGATGCTATGCTTTCTGTTCTTTTCATTGTCATATCTTGCACTGATCAATCTGTACCTCAGGTACACGAACTCTGATATGGTGATATTTGCTCCTGGAACACTGCTGATTGGCCTAGCTGGCTACTGGCTTGGGGGATACGTGTATGCCCACTATTTCGGTTCCTGATGAATATAACAGTTTATTGCTATTTCTCAAATAGATAACTGTTATCATTCACCTAACTAATTTATGTTATTCAATGCGTTTAACTTATATATAGTAAGCCTCAATAAATAGGTTGGAGAGAGATTATGAACAAGTAAATTTGGAACCTTGAGTAATATCAATCCTTCTGGCTATGTTATTCTATCAGAGTATTACACAAATGCGCCTGATATGAATCATACGAAAAGTTAATCTGCGCTGCGGGAGACCTGATAACTCCGTGAAACTACTCGAAAAGGGCATCGATCTCTATCCCGACGATGATGGTCTTGTTATGCTCAAAGAGATCATCCTGATGACCAGGTTCAATAAAAAGGAATACGTTTCATTTAACTGAAGATGTAACGTTCTGGATTTGACTTATTCAAAATTACCATTTCAAATCACTAATTATTTATGTTAACAGTTACTATTTTTGTACATGAGCTGGTATGTCGTAGATGCACTTGACGGAGCCTTTGAGCGGACAAGGAAATGTCTGCTCGAACCCTTTGATTTCTGGAAATGGGTGAAACTTGCATTAATAATATTTCTGATCGCCATCGGATCAGGTTTCAATAATGGCGGAGGAAACTACTCTTTCGACGACTCAGATGTAGAAGAATTCGAGGATATCTCTGCAGAAGACCTGGGAATTATTGCGGCAATCATGCTTTTCATAATCATCCTGCTGATCATCCTGGCATACGTTGCCAGCGTTATGGAATTCGTTCTTGTTGAATCTGTTGTGAGCAATC
>JAWSUM010000060.1:0-17595 GCA_033549165.1 Methanolobus sp. | reverse complement strand
CAGCGAGGTAAGATCATTGCTATGCATAAAAGCAAGCACTTCTGCAGCAGCCGAACTTCTTTGCTATATCCATTTTCAGGTCTGCTATGACCGGGAATGTAACTTCAACATCCTTCATTCCCTTGTACTCGATCTTCTCTTTGATGGTCCTCAACCATGCAATGTGGGCATAGATGCTGTCAATGGACAATCCGATAAGCTCACAGTTGAGAGCCTTAAAGTCGTCCTGCATGCTTGCAAATGTCATGAACTCGGTGGTGCACACAGGCGTGAAGTCCGCAGGATGGCTGAAGAGGATCACCCATTTATCCTTGTAATCCTTGGGGAAATTGATCTCTCCTGCTGTGGTGACAGCGGTGAAAGAAGGAGCATTGTCCCCTATCAAGGGTATTGTAATGTATGCAGATTCTTTTTCAGCGCTTTCTTTCATACTGCCTCTTAACTTCCTGATGTTCTGGTCCACGTATTCAGTAATTTCCTTTGTCTGTTTGTCAAATTCCTTTTCCAGTTCAAGGTCCCTGACATTCTTGGAAATATAATCACGCATATCGCGGAACTGGCTCTCAATATACTTTCTGGTATCCCTTTTCTCATCCATTGATATCACCTTAAGGCTAAGTGAGGGGTCACCCCTGGCTGAACGGATCATACTTTTACAGCCTTGCCCCCCACATTCACCCATATACTAGAAAATATGCTATACCCATCGAATAAGTACTTATCCGTAAAAAATCCAATCAGTACAGCACTGCAAGAGGAAACACATGATCCAGGAGATAATCACGATAATTCAACTGAGCCTGCTTGAACTTCTGGCTTTTGCAGGACCAATATTAATGATCGGGCTCCTACTGGGATATATGGAACGCCTTTCAAACCATTATCTGCAGCAAAGCTTCGGCGTGAACGCGATCCTCCTGACAGCATGGATCGGAGTACCTGTACATGAAACAGGACACCTGCTCATGTGCTGGCTATTCAAGCACAAAATAAAAAAAGTAAAACTCCTTGACCTTAAAGCCAGTGACGGAACCCTGGGATACGTACAGCATAGCTATAGAAGGGGCAGCATTTACCAGAACATGGGCAATTTCTTCATTGGTATCGGACCCATCCTGAGCGGGAATATTGTTCTGATAGGGAGTATGTATATATTAGTACCCGGACTGTTCACCAGCTTTTCAGGTCAACTGTCAGATTTTACAGCTAACTCTTTAATTGAGCCTTCTATCATTAATTCAGCAGCCGGTCTTTTAACAGGTATAGCCACAAGCCTGCTTGATCCGGCAAATCTGGCCAATATCAAATTCTGGATCTACATTTTCCTGGCCCTTGGAGTCTCAGCCCACATAGCACTAAGCAGGGAAGACCTGAAAGGAGCCGCAAAAGGACTGCCAGTGATATTTATCATCCTGCTTGCTGCCAATATAACTTTCCTGGTATATGCCGATGCACCGAATGCGGTGGGAGAAATATTAAGGTACAACATATATCTGCTTGCCTTTTCGATGCTGTCAATTCTTTTTTCAGGAGCTAACCTGCTATTGAGTTACTTCGCATGGTCACTTAAAAGAAGAAGTTCCATCCGTTGATGAAAAATGGCCCCGGGTGGAGACCGGAGCCGGTCTTAGCGGAATGAGGTTTTGAAGGAGGTAGTTCCGATGGATATAGACCCCATGCCACTAATACCAGAGTATTATCTTTACTCTGATTCAGGGCGTAAATATGATACATCATATATAAAGATACCTATTGAATATCATCAAAGAGTGTACTAATAATACAAATGCGATTGATTTCAACTCTTTTTCAGCATGCTTAGCAACAATATAATGATAAATAAATACAGTTAAACCTGAGGAAAAGAGAAGAAACTTACAAAAAAGCAAGCATTAATATAGCAAAAACAAGTTGCACCTCCAAACACAGACACCACAAATGTTATGTATTTCCCCGATACAAGATATAGGCTAAAGGAGGGCCCTGTTGGATAATCTGGTATTCTTTCTCACTGCTTTTGCTTCTCTGTTCGTTATTGTCAGCCCTTTGGGTGGAGTTGTGACCTTTGTTTCCCTGACAAATAACCTGACTTTCGAAGAAAAGAACTCAGTAGCAAGTAAATCAGTAGCTCTTGCAGCCATCATCGCCATATTCTTTGCACTCACAGGCGAGATAATACTCGACTTCTTCGGCGTGACCATAGATTCCCTCAGGGTAGCGGGCGGTATCCTCCTGTTTGTCGTGGCATTTGACATGATACTTGCGAAAGTCTCGCGTGAAAGCATAACCGAGAACGAGATAGACAAATCCATGGACCGCAGCGACATATGGATATTTCCTATCGCCTTACCACTTCTCACAGGACCCGGTACCATTACCACAGTAATAGTGTTGATGGGAAACTCGGAATCAGCCATCCAGAGCCTGAGTGTACTCTTAGCAATTCTGATCACGTTCGGGATAAGTCTGATACTATTTCATTTCTCAAGAAGGATATACAAGTTTCTGGGATACACAGGCATGCTTGTATTTACCAGACTCATGGGACTCTTGCTCGCAGGACTCGCGGTTAATTTCATTGCCACAGGAATATGGAATATCTACCTCTCGTTCAGTACCATGTAATAGAGACCTGGCGAAAATCCAGAAAAACACTTTTATCACAGCCCTGTATATTTCCTTGTGGTTATTGGGAATATGGTCACAGAAGAGAAGAACTTTCAGTGCACTTCCGTCGGTGATGAACATAACATCGGAATGGAAGAGTTTCTGCAAAGGCTCAACACGGGAGCTGAAGGTCTTTCTTCGGAAGAGGCCGTCAGAAGAAAAGAGATATGCGGCGCTAATATACTTGAAAAGAGGAAAAAAGAGAGTCTGTTAAAGAAATATTTCAAGCAGTACATTAACTTCTTTGCAATCCTGTTGCTTTTTGGTTCCGTGCTTTCATTCGTCGCCGAATACCTGGACCCCGGACAGGGCAACATTTTCATTGCCATTGCCCTGCTGGGAGTGGTAATACTCAACTCCACCTTCACTTTCATCCAGGAGTACCAGGCCCAGAAGATAATGGAAAGTTTCCAGAACCTCATGGCACCGACAGCCAGGGTACGGAGAGACGGAGAGATCGTTGAATTGCCTGCTTCCAAGATCGTTGTAGGTGATGTAGTTTACCTGGAAGAAGGCGACAAGGTACCTGCCGACGGGAGGCTGATCGTACAGAACAGCCTGAAGGTCGACAACTCACCGATAACAGGAGAAGCCGAACCTCAGCTCAGGGCCCTGGAGTGCACGCACCCGGACATGCTGGAGTGCAGGAACATGGTATTCTCCAGTACGCTGGTGCAGACAGGCAATGGTGAAGCTGTGATCTTCAGCACGGGTTCCGATACCCAGATAGGAAAACTGTCCCAGCTGACCGAGGAAACCATCTCCGTGGAGACACCCATACGCAAGGAACTGAACCGTTTCGTAAAGATAATATCCGCAATTGCCATCTTCCTGGGAATCGCGTTCTTTATCATAGGTTTTTTTATACAGGACACTTTCCTTGCCAACCTCATCTTTGCCATAGGCATCATCGTTGCAAACGTTCCCGAAGGACTTCTGCCCACAGTCACGCTGGCCCTGAGCCTGGCATCCAAAAGGATGGCAAAGAGGAATGCCCTTATCAAGCAGCTCGAATCAGTGGAGACCCTTGGTTCGACAACTGTCATATGTGCCGATAAGACTGGGACCCTTACACAGAACAAGATGGCTGTGCACTCGGTCCACACAGCTTCAGGCTATATCGATGCCGAGAAGGATGAAAAGCCGCCGGAGATGCTTCTGCGTGTTGCTATGGTCTGCAACAATTCACGGTTGTCGGACGAATCGCCGGGATACAGAGGCGACCCCACCGAAGGGTCGCTGCTTGTCTATGCGGACAGGTTCGAGGATATCAGGAAAGTCCAGGAAAAGTATCCCAGACTGGAAGAATACCCTTTCGATTCCAGGGTGAAGAGAATGCAGGTCATCTGCAGGACCCCTCAGGAGGACATGGATTCATACCTGAAGGGCGCCCCTGAAGTACTTCTTGAGATGTGTGACCGCATAATGGTCGAAGAAGAAGTGAAGGAATTCACTGAACAAAAAAAACGTGAACTTGAAGATGAGTATCTCCGGATGGCAAAAAGGGGAGAAAGGGTGCTGGCATATGCATTCAGGAAAGCCGATGAGGTAAAGGAGTATAATGACAATTTCATCTTCCTGGGGTTTTCCGGTGCTTTAGACCCTGCGCGCCCCGAGGCAAAAGAGGCTATCAGAAGGTGTTACCAGGCTGGTATCAAGGTTGTCATGATAACCGGGGACCACCCTGTTACTGCAATGACTATATCCTCTATAGTCGGGCTCAATAATGAAGATGAGGAGTCGGTAATGATAACAGGCCCCGATCTGGAGAAAATGCCAGCAGAGGAACTGGTAAAAAAACTGCAGGCAAGAAGCATAATATTCGCCCGTACTTCCCCTCTTCAGAAACTCAAGATAGTAAGGGTCTTCCAGGCTGCAGGTGAGATCGTCACAATGACAGGCGATGGTGTGAACGATGCACCTGCAATAAAGAATGCCGACATGGGTGTCGCCATGGGAAGCGGTACCGATGTTGCCAAGGAATCTGCCGATATGATCCTGCTTGACGATAATTTTGCAACCATCGTGAATGCTGTGGAAGAAGGAAGAACAGTCTTCGACAATATCAAAAAGTTCATTGCTTACATCCTTACAAGCAATATCCCCGAGATACTGCCCTTCATAGCCTTTGTGCTGTTTGCCCTACCTCTGCCCATGAACGTACAGTTGATCCTTGCCATTGACCTTGGTACGGATATACTGCCGGCCATAGCACTTGCAGTGGAAAGGGGGGAAGGAGATATCATGAAGCGTCCACCTCGCTCCAGTAAGGAGAAACTGCTCACACCACAGGTACTGCTGACATCCTACGGCCTCAAAGGACCCATAGAAGCAGCTGCCGGCTTTGCCTGCTACTTCACAGTCCTGTTTGGTGGAGGCTGGGCATGGGGAGAGCAGCTTCCATTCTCTGACGCACTGTACCGACAGGCTATAACAGCTTTCTTTGCCGCAGTGATCATCTGCCAGATAGCGAACGTGTTCACATCAAGGACAAGAAGGCAATCCCTTTTCACTAAAAAAGTGTTCAGTAACAGGATGGTGCTTGTCGGCATAGCAAGTGAGCTGATAATACTGGCTTTCATAATCTTCCACCCATTCGCAAACACGATCTTCAATACCGCACCGATCTCACCGGAATATCTGCTACTGGCAATACCTTTTGCCCTGTTGCTGTTCACGGTCGATGAGCTCAGGAAATACTTCATAAGACATAACTCGGCAATCGTCAGCAAGCTACTCGGATGGTGAATCACGGACCTTCAGAATGAGAGTAACTTTCGAATGTAAGAACATTGATATAGCTATCAAGGTTATGTAAACAATTTGATTTTCATTGTCTACCGGGTCCCGGTAACTTCTTTGCCCTCATTTTCATATTTTCTTTTCGGAACAGAAAATATTGTTTCTACAAGACTCATGTATACTAGAGTGCTTTACAATAAAAATTTGCAGAGGGATTAAAAACTCCGGTCCCAGCGTTTCCCCGATAATCCGCATTATATGAGATAGCGTTACTCATAGTTACTCATAATAATCGTGGATACTTTTAATATACTGCCGGTGATCATCAGAATGAGTGCCTGGCCAGTTATTGTCATCGAACACCGGGGCATTTTTCAGCTTCTCTTTGTCGGCGTTTAGGATAAAAGCATGCTCATCCGGTTTCTTTCTTAAAGCCTCGAACGGGACTCCGAGCATTTTGCCCCGGGGTTTCATAGAACCGCCGGACGATAACACGACATAGGCAACGGACCCGGCTTCCAGATCCAGCATCACCTGCTTGATATTTCCAAGATCTTCACCCATCTCGTTTACGACTTTATCTCCGTCCATACTGCTAGCTCCCAATACATATGGTATAGCCATATCAATCACTCCTATTAATTATATGATACGAGGCGACCTGGCCTCTAAATTAATAACTATTTCGGGCTTATTTATGTATTGCGAAACTTAATTGAAGCATACTTTTTTGAAAAAATCATCAATTTCATCCTGTTTTAAAAAAGGAATCAGGGGCTTCAATCGGACGGATAGTATTTTTAAGAGTATTTAGATAGTTACCGATTTTCTTCATAACTGGAAGTTGAGAACACTTAAATACCAGAAAATTTGGCTCTTGGAGAATACTTACCTATGAGAGCATAAAAATATTCTCATAGCGTTTCAATATAGGCAACACAAGACACAAGAGAAAATGTCTCTGCATCCCTGCGTTCTTTGTCAAAAGCTGGGAATTCTTGATTCAATGGTCCATGTGGAAGATATATACTATAAATTTTAAGTACCTTGTTATCAATATAAAAGTTGCATTGGTGATAGATTAATGTACCAAAAGTGCAATACTTTTCTTTTTAAATCGGAAGGTCCGATTTACTGCAGCGGAATTGCCGATCTTTGATTTTCGGGGGTGGTACCATACAAGCAGACGACCTGATATTCATTTTACTATTTCTTTTACTTACTAGTGTCCTGTCTATTCCAATAGGCAAGTATATGTCCAGAGTTTTTGAGGGTCAAAGGACGTTCATGACTTCACTGATGCGTCCGGTTGAAGGTTTAATTTATCGCCTGGTTAACGTTGATGAGAATGAGGAAATGAACTGGAAAAGATATGCTTATTCCCTTATGGTTTTCAATTTCATTTCCATAATGTTTCTTTTTCTGCTTCAGTTGTTGCAAGGAGTCCTGCCACTTAACCCCCGGAGGCTACCCGGAGTCAGATGGGATACTGCACTCAATACTGCAATATCGTTTGCCACTAACACCAACTGGCAGTCCTATACCGGTGAAACTACGATGAGCTATCTCACTCAGATGCTCGGCCTTGCCGTACAGAACTTTGTTTCCGCAGCCGTTGGTATTGCCACCGTTCTGGTCCTTATCAGAGGTTTTACACGCAAAAATACGGAGAATTTAGGCAATTTCTGGGTAGATGCGACCCGTTCAATCCTTTACATCCTGCTACCATTAGCTGTGACCCTTTCCATCATACTGGTTTCACAGGGAGTTGTGCAGACCTTTGATCCGTATGTAACAGTTCAAACACTGGAGGGACCTTCCCAAACCATACCTCTTGGTCCGGCGGCATCGCAGGTAGCCATAAAGATGCTGGGCTCGAACGGAGGCGGATTCTTCAATACGAATTCTGCTCATCCTTTTGAAAATCCGTCCGACATAACCAATTTCTTTGAAACCCTGTCGATATTGCTGTTGCCCATGTCCCTTGTTTTTGCTTTCGGGCATATGGTAGGGAACCCTAAACAGGGCAGGGCAATATTTTCAGTTATGATGATTCTGCTGTTAACGGGTTTGGGAGTGGCACTATGGTGGGAAAACCAACTGAATCCTCTAATTGAAAAAATGGGTGTTTCCGGCGGTAATCTGGAAGGTAAAGAGATCAGGTTTGGAGTAAGTCAATCCGTCCTGTGGGGCGTGTCCACTACGGCCGTTTCCAACGGAGGAGTAAATTCCATGCATGATAGCGTAATGCCCCTCACAGGATTGGTCTATATGTTCAACATGGGCACAGGTGAAGTAATATTCGGAGGGCTGGGAGTAGGACTGGCAGGCATGTTATTCTATGTTATTTTGACCATGTTCATAGCTGGCCTGATGATAGGCAGAACCCCTGAGTTCCTTGGCAAGAAATTAGGCCCGTATGAAATGAAACTGGCCCTCATACCACTCATACTGCCCCCTATAGCGATCCTTATATTATCAGCTATTGCCGTATCAGTACCTCAGGGATTATCCGGTATTAACAATCCTGCATCCCATGGCCTGTCTGAAATTTTATATGCCTATTTCTCTGCGGTGGGTAACAACGGTTCGGCGTTTGCAGGATTAAATGCCAATACCGTTTTCTATAACCTGACAACAGGACTGGGGATATTAATAGGCCGTTTTGCCACCATAATCCCTGCAATTGCTCTTGCAGGTTCTCTTGCCCGGAAAGGCAAAGTGCCTGTAAGTTCGGCAAGTTTTCCAACTACAGGACCCTTGTTTGTAATGATGGTGGCTGCTGTCATCATTATAATAGGGGCCCTTACCTACGTCCCGATATTTGCACTCGGACCCGGACTGGAGCATTTAGTGATGCTGGGGAGATGAATCTTTTTTAAAGAGGCGAGGATATGAAAGAAGGAACTTCAGGCATATTTCAAAAAAGAATTCTATCAGAGGCGTTTAAAGGGTCATTTGTAAGATTAAATCCTGTCAGACTCCTCGGGAATCCTGTAATGTTCATTGTGGAGATCGGTGCACTTATTACAACTTTGCTAACAATTACTGCCATATTCGAGGGTACCGGCATCTCCTTTAACCTTCAGATCACAATTTGGTTATGGTTTACGGTTCTGTTTGCAAACTTTGCCGAGGCGATAGCTGAAAGTCAGGGAAAGGCCCGCGCAGAATCACTTAAACAGACCCGAAGTGAAGCGAAAGCCAAGAAAATCCTTGATGACGGAACCGTGTCCGATGTACCGGCGCTATCATTGAAGAAGAAAGACCTCGTTCTTATAGGAGAAGGAGAGGTCATACCCAGCGACGGGGATATTATTGAAGGGACTGCGCTTGTAGATGAATCAGCCATCACCGGCGAGTCTGCTCCTGTGGTAAGGGAATCCGGCGGCGATAAATGCGGAGTTACCGGAGGCACTAAACTGCTTTCAGGAACCATCAAGGTCAGGATTACAGTGGATCCGGGTCACACTTTCCTTGATAATATGATAAATATGGTCGAAAGTGCCAAAAGGCAGAAAACACCTAATGAAAGGGCACTGGAACTACTGCTTATTGGCCTGACTGCATTGTTTCTGGCTGTGGTAATAACATTAAGGGCATTTTCCGGCTACATGGGCATATCGACCTCCATACCCATTTTAATAGCTTTACTTGTATGCCTCATGCCTACGACTATCGGAGCACTTCTACCGGCTATTGGTATTGCGGGCATGGACAGGTTACTTCAGCATAATGTGGTTGCCCTGAGTGGCAGGGCAGTGGAAGCAGCAGGAGATGTAAGCGTGGTCCTGCTGGATAAAACCGGAACGATCACATTGGGTAACAGAATGGCTACCGAATTCATTCCGGCAGCAGGCATCGAACTGAAGGATCTGATGGAGGCTTCTCTCATGTCTTCCATTGCCGATGAGACTCCTGAAGGAAGGAGCATAGTAAAACTGGCAAAGAAGGAGTTGAATGTACGGGGGAAGGACATACATGCTCCCGAAACATCCCGTTTTGTTCCCTTCACACCGGAAACACGCATGAGTGGGGTAGATATTGGTTCTAAAAAAATAAGAAAAGGCTCCGCAGGTGCCATCGAAGACTTTGTTCGCTCGAACGGCGGGAGTGTATCCGATGAAATAAAAAGTATGATAAAGGACATATCAAAAAAAGGAGACACTCCTCTTGTAGTAGCTGATGATACCGGTATTTTGGGAGTTGTAAGGTTAAAAGATATAGTGAAGAAAGGTATAAATCAAAGACTGTTGCAGCTTCGGCGCATGGGAATCAAATCCATCATGATTACCGGCGATAATCCGCTTACTGCTGCATCCATTGCTGCGGAAGCAGGTGTTGATTACTTCAGTGCGGAAGCAAAACCTGAAACAAAGCTGGAAATGATCCGCAAGTACCAATCAGGAGATAACCAATATCTTGTGGCAATGATCGGTGATGGGACCAATGATGCTCCGGCCCTTGCTCAGGCAGACGTCGCTGTTGCCATGAGCGCAGGAACTTCTGCAGCAAGAGAAGCAGCCAACATGGTGGATCTTGATTCATCCCCTTCCAAGCTCCTGGATATTGTTGAAATCGGCAAAGAGATTCTCATAACAAGGGGAGCCTTGACAACTTTCAGCATAGCAAATGACGTGGCCAAGTATTTCGCTATCATTCCTGCAATATTTTCCGTTGCTTATCCACAGCTTGACGTACTGAATATAATGGGACTCTCAACCCCGTCAAGCGCAGTGCTATCTGCAGTTATCTTCAATGCCATTATAATACCACTGTTGATCCCTTTAGCTCTTAGGGGTGTTAAATATCGGGCAACCTCTTCAGTATCGAGATTGCTGGCAATGAACATTTTAATATATGGAATAGGTGGCCTCATTGTCCCTTTTGCCGGAATCAAGTTGATAGATGTCCTGATAACTTTATCAGGCGCCATAGGAGGTTGAAATATGAAGGAAATCAAAACTGCGCTTTTAATATTCGCAGTGTTTTCCATATTATTAGGTTTAATCTACCCTGCCGTCATCACAGGCATATCCCAGATAGCATTTGCCCGGCAAGCAAACGGGAACCTGATAGTCGAGAACGGCAAAACCATAGGTTCCGAACTTATCGGACAGAACTTTACAAGTCCGGGGTATTTCCACGGAAGACCTTCTGCCATAGGTTACAATTCAATTACTTCCGACGGATCTAATCTGGGACCTACAAACCAGGAATTGACGCATCAGGTAGATCAGAGAATCCGGCAGATAAAATACGAGGAATCTTTGCCGGCCAATTCGACAGTTCCGGCTGACCTGGTACTGGCTTCCGGCAGCGGATTGGAAGGCTATATCTATGAGGATTCTGCCAGGATGCAGGTTCCGAGAATTGCCAAAACCAGGGGGTTCAGTGAGACGGAAGTTGAAAACCTCATCGAGAATAATACAGAGAGATCATCATTGGGAACAGGAGAAACGATGGTGAATGTGTTGAAACTCAACATAGCCCTGGACAATCTCAGGAAGTAGAAATGAAAGAAGAATATATAAGGCCGAATCCTGATGAGATCCTGGATTTACTGAAAGAAGAGGAAGAAAGAAAAGACTCAAACAGGGGTTACCTGAAAATTTTTTTGGGGTACGTAGCAGGTGTTGGCAAAACATATAGAATGCTTAGTGAAGCTCGTACCCTTAAAGAAAAACAAATAGATGTAGTAGTAGGTATAGTTGAAACCCATGGCAGGATAGAGACCGAACTACTCCTTGAGAATATGGAGATCATCCCGCGGCTGAAAATCGACTACAGAGGAATAGTACTCGAAGAACTTGATATTGATGCTGTTCTGGAACGGAAACCTGCTTATGTGCTCGTGGACGAACTCGCCCATACAAACGCCCCGGGTTCCCGCCATGCAAAGCGTTACCAGGATGTAGAAGAGTTGCTAAGTGCAGGGATCAGTGTCTATTCCACATTGAATATACAGCATATAGAAAGTATCAACGATATTGTTCAACAGATTACAGGTATTGAAGTAAAAGAGACCATTCCCGACAGAATTATTGAAACGGCAGATAAAATAGAGGTAGTTGATCTGCCAATCGAAGAATTGATAGAGCGATTAAAGGAAGGCAAAGTATACGTGCCCGAAACGGCAAAAAAAGCTATGGGCAATTTCTTTACCGAAAAGAATCTGGTTGCCCTGCGGGAAACGGCCCTTAGATATGCTACATTGTATGTGGATTCTGAAATGGGCCGTTATCTGAAAAAAGAAAGGATAATGGGACCATGGGACACCAGTAACCGGATAATGGCATGTATAAGCCCGAGTCCGTCCTCAAGGAAATTGATTCGTATAGCATATCGATTTTCCCATCTTTATAATGCAGAGTGGTTTGCCGTATATGTTGAACCCTCAGCCAGTTTGAGAATGACGCATGAAGCAAGACAACAACTGGAAAGCAACATCGAACTTGCCGAGGAACTTGACGGAAAAGTAGTTCGCTTAAAGGGTTCCATAGCGGATGAGATCGTGTCGTTTGCCGAATCAAAGAACATAACGCTGATTTTGCTGGGACATTCACGGCGGTCCCGCTTACAGGAACTTTTCGAGGGTTCCGTGATTAACAAAGTTATTCAGAAAAGTGCTGCACAGATCCTGGTAGTCGAGAACATGGGTGAATTTAGTGCAGACATCACAATTAGTAAAAAGACAGATGGTGGCAGGCGACAGTCTCTCTGGGAACCCTATTTTATGAGTTTCGCCAGTATTGGCTTTACTACGGTGATATGCTTGCTGCTACAGCCTTTTATTGAGGCAGTGAACATACCGATGATATTCATTATACCTGTTGTCTTCACCAGTTTAATAGCCGGGAAGAAAACGGGAATTCTGGCATCCTTACTTGCAGTCGGAGCTTTTGATTTTTTCTTTGTCCCGCCTTTCTATACATTCAGTGTTGCCGATGTTCGTTTTATTCCTACATTTTTTGTTTTATTGATAGTAGGGATAATAACAAGTATACTTGCCGATACAGTCAAAAGACAGATTGAATACACAAGGCAAAGAGAAACTTTCATTTCATCATTATACGATTTCAGCAAAGGCCTGTTAGCTTCACAGGATTTAAACACCATTCTGGAAAGAACTACAAGATACATATCCGATTCCTTTAATTACGACGTCTTAATACTCCTGCCTGATGAGTACCAAAAACTGTATGTAGCTTCAAGTTACGGGAATAAAGAAAAATTCGACGATCATGAAATGGCTGTTTCAAGCTGGGTTTTTGAACAAGGCAAAACTGCAGGTTTCGGAACAGAAACTCTTTCCTCATCACAATGGTATCACATCCCACTTAAAACCCGAAAGCGAACTCTGGGTGTTCTGGCCTTAAACACTCATAACGATATGAACAGTGAACAAAGACATTTAATTGAAGCGTTTACAAATGTAGTCTCGCTGGCACTCTCAAGCACTATCTATGCAAATGAGGAATGAAATATTTCGATTGATAGAGGAAAGACAGATTTAGCACTTTAAAAACGGATAATGTTATTCTTTCCAGAATTCTGGCAGTAATAACACGAAAACTGTGAACAGTTCCAGTCTTCCGAATAACATGTTCCCTATCAGCATAACTTTCCCGAAAAAGGGGATCATATCAAAATTTCCCCATGGGCCCACAAGGTTTAATCCGGGACCGATGTTCCCGATGGTTGCAAAAGATGCCGTTAAGGAGCTCACGATATCCAATCCCTGAATGGCAAGCACAAAGGCTGTGAAAAAAGATAGCAACAAATATAGGCCGAGAAAGGAAACAATGGACAGTACCACGTTTTCGGAAACAGGCTTGCCGTTGAACGTTATTGGTTTAACGGACCTGGGATGAAGTAATCGGAATAACTCCCTTAAGCTTAACTTTATAAACAAAAGAGACCTGACAACCTTGATACCTCCGGCAGCCGAGCCTGAACACCCTCCTACGAACATTGCGGCAATTATCACAAACTTTGCCGAATCCGACCACAGGTTAAAGTCCGCGGTTGCAAATCCCGTAGCAGTGGATATTGAAACTATTTGAAATACGGAGTATCTGAAGGCCTCAAGGATGCTCGGATATGAATCCTGCCACAAGACCAGCGCCAGAATTAGGGTAAGTGTTATCAGTACCAGGCTATATACCCTGAACTCTTCGTCCTTGATCAGGCTTTTCTTGTCGGAATAGAGGGTTCTGTAGTGCAGGGCAAAACTTGCCCCTGCAATGAACATGAAAAGAGTTATGATTCCTTCGACCAGGGGACTGTTGAATGTTGCAATGCTGTCTCCGTATGGCGAAAAGCCTCCACAGCCCATCGTCGAGAACGTATTTGTCAATGCATCGTACAATGACAGCCCCGCCAACAGCAGTGCTATTACCTCAAGTGCGGATATGGCGATATACACCGACCACAGTATTTTCGCGGTTCCACGGATCCTTGGTTTTAACTTGTCTTCCATGGGACCCGGTGCTTCGGCACGGAACAATTGCCTTCCTGCAACCCCCAGTTTTGGCAGGATGGCTATAACGAGAACAATGATGCCCATGCCCCCGATCCATTGGGTCATGCTACGCCAGAAGAGCAGACTTTTCGAATATGCCTCGATATCTACAAGAATTGTAGCCCCCGTAGATGTAAAACCGGACATGGTTTCAAAAACCGCATTAATTGGCGTAACCCCTTCAAATAAGAACGGGATAGAACCAAAGAGAGCCGCCGCCAGCCATCCGAAAACAACTATGACAAATCCGTCTCTTATTTTCCAGTCACCTACGGCCCTATAGTGGCGGGAGAGCAGGATGCCAAGGGTACCCGTGATGACTACAGCGACTGCAAAAGGCAGTAATGGTTCTCCATAATAAACAGCCACAAGTAAGGGAACTATCATAATTATTCCAAGAAATCGAAGAAGGTTTCCCAGCACATTGAAAATAATCGTATAGTTCACGTTTTGCACTCCTTAAAAGAGAATTACTTGAAAAGTTTTTCGACTTCGGCGTTTGCAGACTGCAGGGCAAATACGATCACTCTGTCACCTTCTTCAATGACGTATTCACCACGGGGAACAATGGTGTTACCCTTATGGACGACCATACTTACAATAGCACCTTGGGGAAACTTGACTTTTTTAAGTGGTTTTCCTACGATCTTTGATTTCCTGGAAGTTGTATACTCTATAATCTCGGCTTTTTCGCCTTCGATGGTCGTGACGGATTCTATACCCTTGCCCATTGTTAGTTTCAGGACTTCGTTAACCGTGGCCTGTCTGGGACTGACGGCACTGTCCACACCAACCATCTCGAAGAGGGAGACATAATCCGAACGGTCAGCTCTGGCTATTACCTTCTTCCCACCCAGTTGTTTGGCTATCAATGCACAGAGAAGGTTCTTCTCGTCACTGTTGGTAACTGCTATGACAACGTCCATCTCTCCTACACCTTCATCCTTGAGTAGGTTGATGTCAGTGCCATCACCGTTGAGCACTAGAACACCGGGAAGCTCCTCTGCTATCTGGGATGAACGTTCCTTATCGGCCTCGATTACCTTGAGATCGAACTCGCCCTTTGAAACGAGTTTTGCAAGATAGAAGCCTACGATTCCTCCTCCGATAATCATTACTTTGCTTCGTTTCCCTGCCTTTTCACCGAACATGTCACGGATTTCTTTCATGGCGGCTGGCTTTCCAACAACGACAATGTGGTCGTTTTCCTGTATAGTGTCTTGCCCGTGAGGAATGATGACCTCTGCGTCCCTGAAAACTGCACTTACTATACAACAGTTAGCCAGATTAAGTTCCTGGAGATTTTTTCCAATGAGTTGGTTATCCTCAGTTATGGAAAATTCCATCATCTCGACTTTTCCCTCTGCAAAATATTCAGCACCAATAGCATAGGGAATCGCAAGTATTTCGGCAACTTCCGAGGCAAGTGTGAGCTCAGGGCAGATCATGGTATCTATGCCTATCTGTGTACGTTTTGCAACCGGTTTATCAATATAATCAGGATTACTTACCCTTGCAACCGTATTTAACCGGTTCTTATCCTTTATAATGAGTTTTGCTGCCATGCAGGCAACAATATTCACCTCATCAGATTCGGTAACAGCTACAAGCAGGTCTGTGTCTTCAATGACTTGGCTGAGTAAAGAAACGTTGGCACCGTTACCCTGTATTGCCTGGACATCAAGTCCATCAGCACGTTCACATGCTTCTTCATTTTGGTCGATGACTACGACATCATTTGCCTGGTGAAGTGCTTTAGCAATATGGTAACCGACTTCACCGGCTCCAATGATCACGATTTTCATGTTATTCCTTCATAAAAAGTATAATTGATAGAGAACAAACATGCCATATAACCAGTATTGGTTTTTAAACCTTACTGCACATATAAAAAAATTAAAAGAGAGAAAGTTTTCCTGAAACAACAGGAGCACATTTTTCCTTTCTTCATTGAGACATCGTTGTCCCATTATAGATCCCCTTTTGCAAAATTCACTCACCTTCACTTTCTTTCAATTAATAGTATCCTTGCAAAACTTTTCAGATATTCTCATATACCATCGGCAATATAAAGAAAAAGCGAGTAAATGGGAGCTGGAAAATGCTGGAAAAGAAGTTCATCATAATAGCTGGTGAAGAAGCAGGGCCGAAGTCAAACAAAATGGGAGGGATATGGAACGTCATCGACGCTGAGGCCACAAACCTTGCAAAGCTTATAAGCGATGGTGTCATCAGCGAAAAGAACCCACCTACGATCATTGTTGCTGGTCCTTACTACGGTCACAGTGGCGCCGACTGGAACAAAGGCCTTAACCGTATCACAGACCTGAGCGAGTTCGATGAATATGAGGCTGAAGGTGAACTGCTCGAAACGCTCGAATCCCTGCGAACAAGGGGCATGGAGACGTTTTTGAGGTCAAGGAAGGTCCGGGACACAAATATCCTTTACCTGATGTTCAGGACAAAGGAATTCTACCGCCTGAACACCGAATACAAAGGCGGGAACATGTCCCTGGCAAGCATGATCAAGACGGAAGCATATGAACTTCTGGGCCTGGACTCCCTGTCCTACGAGAATATGAACAACGGCATGGAGTATACCCATTACCTTAATCTTTCCTATGCTATCTCTGAGTTCGTCAGAGTCCTTGTGACTTCCGGAGAAAAGACAGCTGCCGAATATCATGACACAGCCGTATCGGAATTTGCAACTTCCCTGCTCCCACACGTACAGGTTTCACTTCACTGCCACGAATTCGGTGTGTTCTATGCCGCCGCCCGGCTTGAAAAGAAAGGTGTGAACGTCCAGACAGTGGCAACATACCATGCGACTATACCCGGAAGATCATCCGGTCACCGTTCCATACAGAAGGTAAGGGAAAAGGATAGCTCATGGGACAGTGGCGTACCTGTCAATTTTGCAAAGCTTGAATCCCTGTCATCGTATGCTGACGTTGTTACTGCGGTAGGGGACTCGACCCTTAAGGAAATAAAACTGTTCTACGGGATAGATTCCATAGTCGTACGCAACGGCATAGACCTGCACCAGGATGATATTCAGTGGGAAAAGAAAAAAGAATACCGTAGGAAGATACAGGAATTCCTTTCGGAGAAGATATACAATGTGTATGACAGTAAGATCATCCCTCCTGACAGGATGATCCCTATCTTTTCCATTTCACGCATAGAGATCGAGAACAAAGGATATCCTGACCTTCTGGACTCCCTGGTAATACTTGACAGG
Source organism: Methanolobus sp. (assembly GCA_033549165.1). Taxonomy (GTDB): domain Archaea; phylum Halobacteriota; class Methanosarcinia; order Methanosarcinales; family Methanosarcinaceae; genus Methanolobus. The sequence continues at coordinate 418 of JAWSUM010000060.1, read as the reverse complement.
ATGGTAAAGACCCAGATCGATGCAGGGTATCTCGATGAGAACTACAGGGTCATTTGCTTCATCGTGGCAGCCCATGGTCCAAAGACCAATACTCCTGATAACTTCCCCGTATATCTTCCTGAGGAGCTACTTATCGGCGAGGAAATAAGATTGCAGCAAATGATCAAGGCCAGGGGCCTGGAATGTTCCCATATCCCCGATGGAAGCCGTCATGTGGCTGCGATGCTGTATCCGCAATGGTTATCGGACCATGACGGCGGATTGAACATGAATACCGATGAGTTCATGGCAGGCTGCATTGCAGGTGTTTTCCCCTCAAAGTATGAGCCTTTTCTCCTGACCGGCCTTGAAGCAGGAAAAGAAGCCACACCAAGCATTGTCAGTAAGGTTTGTGGTTTCAGTGATGCACTCAGCACCC
>JAWSUM010000059.1:0-17714 GCA_033549165.1 Methanolobus sp. | reverse complement strand
AACCGTTAACGGTTTCTCCAAGGCTTATGCCATGACCGGCTGGAGGCTTGGTTATGTATGCGCAAGACCCGATATCTTTGACGGTATGCTCAAGATACAGTCCCACTCCGTAAGCAGTGCAACAAGTTTCGTACAGTATGGAGGTCTTGCGGCTCTCCAGGGTCCTCAGGAACCTGTAACAGAGATGGTTGACAAGTTCAAGGCAAGGCGCGATATCCTTGTCAAGGGCCTGAATGATATTGGTATCAGATGCAAGACACCGGGCGGTGCTTTCTATGCTTTCGCGGATGTCAGCGAATTCGGTGATGGCAACCAGGTCTCAGAAAAGCTTCTTGTGGATGCGCATGTTGCAGTGACTCCGGGTTCTGCGTTCGGTGAAAGTGGCAGGGACTTCATAAGGATATCCTATGCGACCTCACAGGAAAGGATCAAAGAAGGTCTTTCAAGGATCGAATCTGCTTTAAGATGATTCTTTTAAAAATCTGTCTGCAGCCTTTTCGTTGCAGCGTTCTATTATTTTTTTAATTATCTTCCCGGTACTGCATAGTGGACACGTGCTTGATTCGGTGACCCGCACTACCCTTGCATGCAATCCTTGCTCGCGGAGTTCTTTCTGGAGTTGCTCGATATCGAATGTCTGGTCATACCCAAGGGCAATGATATCGGGTCTTATCTTCCTGATGGGCTCGAACATGTCGGATTCACTGCCCAGGATGGCTTTATCCACTACAGCCAGCGAACTGACCATCCTGACACGCTGCTCATCCGGGATAACAGGTTTTGGTTTGTGCCTGATCATTGATCCTCTGGCGACGATGACGTACAGTTCATCACCAAGTTCCCGCGCCTTGCTGAGATAAAAGATATGTCCCGGGTGAAGCAGATCGAATGTTCCTGTTGCGAGTATCCTTACCAAAAAAGATCACCTGTCCGATGCATGCTATACAAGTCTATATTAAATAAACCTAGCTCTTCTGTTTTAGAAAAGGCATATTTGAACGAATCCCTTTGTGCAAACTTAACGGGCCACTATTTTTTATTGAAGCTCCAGAGGCTTTGGTAAATATGTGTTGAAGTTGTTCATTAAGGGTTATATATACTATATTTTTATATATATCTTCTATCAAATTATCTCCTGCATGGTTCATTCATCCCTGATCAAATATTTGACGGACCTGTTATCCGTGCCTTTGGAACAAAAAACAATAGATCAGATCTATTTTAATTCAGCGCTATCCAGGTCGTTGAATAGCTGAAGGTGTGGTCATGAAGGTCTACAATAAAACAATGATCACTCTGTGCGCGGCCTTTTTAATAATGCTCCTGCTGATCACGGCTTCGGTCAACCATATATTGATCGATAGTTACAGGCAGATCGAAGAGCAGGAAGTGACAGACAATGTCAAAAGAATAGAAAGGGCTATCCAGGCAGATATCTCTTATCTTGATACTACGGTCTATGACTGGGCCGCATGGGATGACACATATTCATTCATTGAAGATAACAATTCGGACTACATCACATCCAATCTTGCCGATGAAACCTTTTCTTTGCTTGACATAAATTTCATTTTCTTTTTTGATTCCTCCGGAGAAATTGTATTCGGCAAATTCTACGATCTGGAGGAAGGGGAAGCTACAGAGGCTCCCGGGAGCCTCATGGATATGTTACAGCCGGGAAGCAGTCTTCTGGAACACTCCGATGCATCCTCAGGCATATCAGGCCTTGTAATGTCTTCCGAACCTCCGATAATTATTGCTTCCAGGCCCGTGATAAAGACCAATAAAGAAGGGCCAATTAAAGGAACTCTGGTCATGGGAAGATTCCTTGATGAAAGGATGATCGTGTCAATCGAGGAAAATACCCTGCTTCCCGTGGAATTGTTGCGTTATCATAATAGTGACCTGCCCGATAGCCTCACGTATGACTGGGCAAAACTCTCTGAAGAGGGTTATTTCGTAAGTGTTGCTGAGAAAGGCGAGACTGTGTCAGGTTATGGGTTAATGGGGGATGTTTTCGGAAAACCTGCATTGGTTTTGCGGACCCAGATGGACAGGGAGGTATATTTAGGCGGACTTCGCATCATCAATTCTATTATATATGTCGTCATAGGCATTTTTTTGATCGTCACACTGGCAGTCTCATTAATATTGAAGAAAAACCTGTTCTCACGTCTGGCCTCACTGGGTGAAAGGGTCAATGCAGTGGGCCTAAAAGGGGATCTGAGTTCCCGTTTGCAGATAGATGGTGACGATGAATTGTCCACACTCGCGGGCAATATAAACAAGATGCTGTCCTCGCTGCAGGAAACGTCCTCGCTTCTCAACTCTACGATTGAAACGACTGTAGAGGGCATACTAATAGTTGACAATGACCATCATGTACTTCTGATGAATCCGTCATACATCAGAATGTGTGAGCTCCCTTATGAACTGCATTCTGAGAAAAATTCAACTAAAATACTCGGTCACTTTCTGACATTGGTTGAAAACGGACATGATCTCTTTACCAGGATAGATGAAAGAAGGGGATCATCTATCAAGGATAAGACTCTGGTGAAATTCAAGGATAGCAGGGTCTTTGAAGTATACTCTCTTCCTTTAATGGTTGATGGGACCGTTGCAGGCAGGATGTACATTTTCCATGATGTCACTGAGATCATTCACCGGGAGGAGGAGTTAAAGCAGCAGATCAGACTATGTGAAAAGATAGAGAACGCACTGGTCGTGAGCGAGGAAAAGTTCTCGAAGATAGCCACTTTCGCTTATGATGCGATGATAATGATCGACGAAAAGGGAAAGGCGATCTTCTGGAATGAAGCCGCAACGCGTATTTTCGGTTATCAGGAACACGAAATAATCGGGAGGGATGTGCATTCACTGATAGCCCCTTTCAGGTATCAAGAGGCATCCCGACAGGGTTTTGAGCATTTCGTAAGAACCGGGGAAAGTAATTTTGTAGGTCATGAGCTGGAGCTTGAAGGTAAAAGAAAGGATGGTACCGAGTTTCCCATCGAGTTATCCATTTCCACGATAAAGCTATCTGACGGCAGCTGGAATGCAGTTGCTATAATCCGTGATATTACAGAACGTAAGAAAATAGATTCTATGGAAAAGGAGATCCTTGAAAGGCTGACGACGATCATAAATAACGTTGATAGTGGTATAATGATGATCGATGCACAGAGTAAAGAGATCGTTGATGTGAATCCGGTTGCTGCGAAACTTATCGGCCTGCCCAAAGAAGGGATAATGGGCAATCTCTGCCATAATTTCGTATGCCCTGCCGATAAAGGCAAATGTCCTATTGTCGATCTGCATCAGAAAGTCGATAAGTCCGAGCGTATACTGCTTACAGGTGACGGAAAAGAATTACCCGTAGTCAAGTCTGTCGTCTCTGTGAAGATGAATGGGAAGGAGTATCTTATCGAAAGCTTCTATGATCTTTCAGTCAGGATCAAAATTGAGGAGACACTTATTGAAGCTAAACTAGCTGCCGAAGAATCCAGTCGTGCAAAAAGTGAGTTCCTCGCTACAATGAGCCATGAGCTCCGTACACCACTGAATGCGATCATCGGTTTTTCAGATATTCTGCTGACGAATGAAAACACATCTACTGACAAGCAAAAACGCTACATGCAGAATATTTCCAACAGCGGTAAACATTTACTCGCGATAATAAACGATATTCTTGATCTTTCCAAGGTGGAGGTTGGAATGACCCAACTAACGCTTGAGGAGTTCCGGGTATTCGATGTAATGGATGATACTCTGAGATCCTTTACCTCTCTCGTAACGAGGAAGAATTTAAAACTTGAAATAGGAAAGAATGGAGATATCGTCATCACCGCTGACAGGTTAAAGTTCAAACAGATCCTTTACAATCTAGTAGGCAATGCTGTCAAGTTTACTCCTGAAGGCGGTAGTGTTGGCATATCTGCAATCGTGTCAGAAGAAATGCTAAAGCTGGAAGTAAAGGATGATGGAATAGGTATTTCTCCCGAAGACCAGTTATACCTTTTTGAACCTTTCAAGCAGGTTGATTCTTCTTTGAACAGGTCCTATGAAGGAACAGGACTTGGTCTTGCAATAGTCAAACGCTATGTTGAGATGCATGGCGGGACCATCAGAGTTGAAAGTGAACCTGGAAAGGGTTCTTCTTTCACCGTTGAAATGCCACTGCATAATTAGTCATGATCATGAGTTATTTCGGATAATGAAAGGATGCAAACCTGAAAAATGCAAACATAAAAAAGAGACTCAAGTGAACCATCCGGTTCATCTGGATAATTATCCTTTGATAACACCCACTACCGGGTAATTCTCAAGGGTTTCAGATTCATGAGGTGCTTCCATATCCAGACTCTCAGTAAGGTCTCCTCCTGCTTCGTGTAGCCCCATGTGTTCGCCGTCGTCCCAGAAATCGCTTTCTGTTATGTCATAGACTTTACCTGAATAGACAACATAAGCTCTTTGCCCGTCTCTCCCATTATATTTTGCAACTTCTTCAAGTGTGAATTCTTGCATATCTTCACCAACCAAAGGCTCTTCGACCATTGTATATATATTTTGGTAGTATCTTGTGTTTAATCCTCTTAAACATATTGACTGAAATGACGATCTTTTTCTGATACGGGCCTGTTGGAGTCATAGCTCCATAAGAGGTTTCATTCTTTACCAGGAAAGCTCATATGCCGCATCCTTGCCTTCCGGTCTTCTCGAAATATTGCTGGTGGTATTCTTCCGCGCGATAGAAGGTACCCGCAGGAACTATCTCTGTAACGATACCTGTTTGATATTTCCCGGTTCTCTGTAGGTTTATCATTGATGCGAGAGCGGCGTTTCTCTGCTCCTCATTGTGGTAGAATATTGCCGACCTGTACTGGCTTCCGATGTCAGGGCCCTGTCTGTTTAGTGTTGTCGGGTCATGCATCGCCCAGAATAGCTCCAGAAGTTTATCATAGGACACTACATCAGGATCGAATATTACTTCAACGGCTTCTGCATGCCCGGTCTTACCGCTGCAGACATCCTTGTAACCTGGATTATCAAAGTCTCCGCCGGTATAACCTACCTGTGTATATTTCACACCCTTCACTTTTCTGAAACTCGCTTCCACTCCCCAGAAACAGCCGGCTGCAAATGTTGCTATTTCGTTCCCCTCACTCAGTAATTCTTCTTTTGATTTCATATTATCTCCTGTTGAACCGGTAGGAACCACCTAGTGGATCGCATGATATCCATGCGTACACAAAAGCTGAGATCGATAAAAGAAAGAATGTCCTACCTCTTGTTCTTGGCATTTAGCCATATCTTGTGCTATTTTCAGATATTACTAACTCTGTTAGCGATAACGTATATATTTTTCTCATTGTTCCCGAATCCCCTGAAGGTCGGACATCAGGTCAACCTCCGGTCAGGCCCATGTCTTTTTTCATGGATGCGTAGCAGGTCCTGAATATCTGCTGGTTGCCTTCTATTTCCAGTATCTCGAAATTGAATAGCTCCGCAAATTCCTCTACCTTCTTATCGAAATCAGTGGTATATCCAAGCCCTGTATGCACCATTGCCACTCTTTTGTATCCGGTGATCTCATTCACTTTCCTGAGCATCTTCAAGGTCTTTTCAGGTTTTTCCGGGTCCACCCGCATGATCTCTCTCCATGAGTGGGCGAACATGGGTGTGAAAAGGAAGGTCCCCTTATCACTAAATCTTTTCAGTGTCTTAAGGTATTCCTCCCCGCCTCCGAGGGTTGCACCCACACAATCATCCACTATGCGCTTATCATCCCTGAGTATCCTCACAGGACATGTGGATTCCTGGTCCCTGAAGTCTTCTTCAACCTTATCGAGCACGTTGCCGCAAAGACCATAGAAAAGGAGTATTCCGTCCGAATAGGGTGTGACATCCCTGAGAAGCCTGTAAACATTCTCACGCAGGATCTTGGGAAATTCATGAAGGGCAAGTTCCACCAGGTAAACAACAACGGTGTATTTTTCGTTGCCCGCGCTTTCGCTGACAAGAGGCATGTCGCTTAAAGGTTTAAGATCATATTTCAGGCCCACCTTATCCATCTTCATGAGAAAGTCATGCTCCTCATTGTTTTTGATAACTGTGATCTCGTCAATGTGTGGATCTGTCTCAAGAAGGTGGATTATCTCATCCTGTAATATCTTGCATGATAATATTGTCATTACTGGCATCTTGTCACCATGGGCACATGCTGGTATTTCCGTTTAAACACTTCAATTCCCATATTTGTTAACTTTTCATCCTACTTGTCTTTTTTGAGTTGAAGCCTGAGACTCAGATAAGCAAATGTGACAATGAATGTCAGGATACCTGCCGGTATACCCACGAAGAGCGAAAAGAATATCCTGTCTGCCAGGGCCTCGGTCACAAGTATAGTCATCAGTATAGAAGCTACAAAGCTCACTATAAATCGCAGGATCAGTTTCATATCTTTTCCTTTGTCTGTTTTGTTCCAATATGAGTTACTGATACTATCCTTGCCAATACTTTAATAATATTGTTGGTATCCGAATAGTACCTGCATAAGGTAAGCTATTCGTCCGATTATACAAGGTGCAAGCATGCAAGAGGTTGTCAATAACAAAAAATTAACTATCAGGCAGGCCGATGAAAAGGATGTCCCGCTGATAATGGGATTCATAAGGGCAATCGCTGATTTTGAGAATCTTAGTGACAGTGTAATAGCTACTGAGGAGGATATCAGCGTTGCGTTCTTTGGTCCAAGACCCTATGCCGAAGCTGCAATTGCAGAAATAGGAGAGAAATCTGCTGGTTTTGTCACTTTCTATCATAATTTTTCCTCCTTTATGGGAAAGCCGGGCCTGTATGTTGAGGACATCTACGTTCATCCTGAGTACAGAGGACATGGTGTCGGCAGGTCCTTGATGGCATACTGTGCCAGGATCGCAAAGGAAAGGGGTTGCGGAAAGATGGACTGGAGTGTGCTGACATGGAATCCTGCAAGGAAGTTCTATGAAAGCCTGGGTGCGGAAGCCGATGAAGAATGGATTATATACCGCCTGAAAGGAAAAGCCTTCTCCGAACTTGCAGAAGGATAGTTGTTAAAACTTGCAGTATATTAAAAAAGCAAAACCAATCCGTTTTGACATATTTTCGAATAAGGAATCCGGGTTATTGGGGGAGGGGTCACCATACCGTTAAAAACAGCAGAACGTGTTGAAAAAGGGATTTGCCACCACTCTCAGTAGCGGTGGCAGTTATAAGCAGATGAGATTATTCCTCTGCAGTTTCCTCTTCTTCTGTCATCTCCGCGGTGACGTTTGTCTCCTCTTCAGTGACATTCATATCAGTCATTTCAGTAGCGTTCTCGTCTGCAGTTACATTCTCGGTCATGTCAGCTTCTTCTCCAGTGACCTCTTCAGCACCTGCATCCTCTGAAGGTTCTTCTTCAGTTACATCTTCTTCAGTTGTGTCTGTGCATCCTGATACGGCTACGAGTCCGATCATCAGGAAAACTAGTAATATGCTTAGAATTTTCTTCATGACTACTCTCCTACATACTCTATATATTCTATAGGTGCCTACTCATCTCCTATATTTTATTTAACTCTTTCGATTTGATGTGTCAATAGGATATGATTTTTTAATTGCTCACGGAAACAGGAATTCTTCAATGAATATTCTTATGATCCTGGCTTGCTAACTCTGCTTGTAAGATAAGGTGTCATAATGTATATTAAATGGAAAAAAGGATTTACTGATTTCGAAGATGCTTATTCGGTCCACAGGCAGGTTCCTGGTGGAAAGGATGTTAGAAAAAGCTGAAGGGATGGAAGCCAAAGGGATCAAACTTGATTCCCAGGTCTGCGCTATCGATTTCTACCGTCTTTTTGGCTTCAGGGAAAAAGGAAAGATCTTCAAGGATGCAGGCATCGATCATGTAGAAATGGTAAGAGTTCCAATACATGATTAAAGTTAAAACCGATGGTTCCTGGATAGGTAGTATATGGGTTTATAAAAAAGAAAAAATTAAAAAGAAAGTTCAGCCACCGCCCGGATCTATGCAACGGTGGCATTACATGCAGATGAATTATTCTGTTGTGTTCTCTGCGGATGTATTCTCAGTCATGTTTCCTTCGATCCAGTAGTTCACTTTTTCCGGATTGTTGTCAACCCACTTTTGGGCAGCTTCCTCTTCAGGCATACCGTCAGCAAGGTCTGACATCACGGACTGGATATCATCGTGTGTCCAGTTGAACCTGCTTATGATGCCATAGAGCTCAGGGTCTTCTTCTTCAAGGCCAACCCTTGCAAGGGTTTCGACATGGTCTGCCTGTCCGTAGACACCCTGTGGGTCCTCAAGGTATTTCAGGTCAAAGCTGCTGAATGCCCAGTGAGGTGACCAGAGTGTCACAACTGTCCACTCTTCGTCTTCGATCGATCTCTTGAGTGAAGCTGTCATGCCTGCACTGCTGCTGGCAACGAGTTCGTAATCAAGACTATAGTTCTCGATTGCAGTTTCTGTTGTAGACATGATCCCGGCACCTGGGTCGATACCGATGATCTCTCCATTGAACTTGTCTTGATTCGCATTGAGCTCCTCAATAGAGTCGATGGTGACATATGTAGGAACGACCAGGCCGATGCGGCAGTCTTCAAGGTTTACTGCGACACTGTCAATGTCATCTCCATATGTTTCCCAGTAGTTCTTCTGGGTCTGGGGAAGCCATGCAGATGTCGTAAAATCGAACTGGCTGTCTGCAAGTCCCTGGTATAGTGCACCTGCATCCACAGCAATGATCTCGACATCATATCCTGCTTCTTCAAGGACGAGTTTCATGACATTTGTACTGGCAATCTCACCGTCCCAGAGGACATAGCCTATCGTGGCTTCCTTAGTCTCTTCTGCTTCTACGTTTGTGTCCTGGTCAGTACATCCGCTCACTACGACAAGCATGGCAAGCATGACGAGTATTGCAAGGATCTTTATTTGTCTTTTCATTTTATCACAACTTTTTAAACTATATAAAAGACCGTATGGTCCGTTAATCTGATTTTCTATCTTATTTCTTGGGTGTAAGGCTCTGGGTAAGCCTGTCAAGCACTATCGCAATTATCACAATAGCGAGCCCCGCTTCGAATCCCTGTCCGATATCCACTCTCTGGATGCCCACAAGCACCTGGTATCCCAGTCCGCGCGCACCGATCATTGCAGCAATAACGACCATTGAAAGGGATAGCATAATGCACTGGTTGACCCCTGCCATTATGGTCGGGACAGCCACGGGCAGTTCGACTTTGAACAGTTTCTGCATGGGTGTGGTACCAAAGGCATCAGCAACCTCTACAAGTTCCACAGGTACCTGTCGTATGCCAAGGTTCGTCAGGCGTATGGTGGGAGGCATTGCGAACACGACGGTCGCAACCAGTCCGGGTACATTGCCAAGCCCGAAGAATATCACGGCAGGGATAAGGTACACGAAGGACGGCATCGTCTGCATGAAATCAAGTGCCGGCTTGGTAATGTGGAACACAACCTCGTTCTTTGCAGCCAGAATACCAAGGGGTATGCCAATCGCAAGGGCAATGAGTGCCGATGAAAGCACAAGTGCCAGTGTCTCTATGGAAAGGTTCCAGAGTCCCATGGAATCTATAAGCAAGAACCCGACTGCGGTACCGATAGCGAGTCCTGCCTTACGCTTTGCCAGGAAATAGACAAGCAAAGCTGCGACCATCGTAAAGGCCAGTGGAGGCAGGAACATCAGGACATCCCTGAGCCCTGATATCAGCATATCTACAAAATCACTGAAGAAATCAAGAAGAAATCCAAAATAATCATCGATCCAGTAAACGACCGATTCGACACTCTCTCCGATCTGAAGGTCAGGTATGGCCATTATTGCACCTCCTCTTCTTCATCTTCTGTTTTCTCTTCGGTGATGGCAAGTGCACCAAGCACACTGCCACGCACGATTATTCCCTTAAGCTTGCCAGTCGTATCTACAACAGGGAGTGGATACTGGCTTTCAGCTATGATGGGGATGATGTCCTTTACGGGAGTATCTACTTCAACCCTGGCAAAATCAGTAATGAGTACATCGGTAAGTTTTTTCTTTTCTTTCATTGCAGATACTGCATGGTCTATGAGTACTATGCCCTGGAGTATCTTGTCTGGGTCGGCAACGAAAATAGAAGAAATTCCGTGTTTTTTCATCAGCTGGGTTGCAACTGTCAGCCCCGAATTTATGGAAACGACCGGTTCAGGTCTCTTCATTACATTTTCTGCGGTCAGGATCTTTGCCCGGTCAACCCCTGCAACGAACTCCGAGACATAGTCGTCAGCCGGGGAGGTAAGTATCTCTTCGGGCGTGCCTATCTGGGCTACATATCCATCTTTCATTATGGCGATCCTGTCGCCGAGTTTCAGGGCCTCGTCGAGGTCATGTGACACGAAGACGATTGTCTTTCTCATCTTGTTCTGAAGGGCGAGGAGCTCATCCTGCATCTCTGCCCTTATGAGGGGGTCAAGAGCGCTGAATGCCTCATCCATCAGCAGGACGTCGGGATCGGTTGCAAGAGCCCTTGCAAGTCCGACTCTCTGCTGCATGCCTCCGCTCAACTGGGAGGTAGTGCTTTGCTCGTGTCCTTTAAGGCCTACCTTGGAAATAGCTTCCTCGGCTTTGGAGTAGCGTTCCTCTTTTGAGATTCCCTGTATCTCCAGTCCGAAGGCTACATTATCTATGACTGTCCGGTGAGGCAGAAGTGCAAAGTTCTGGAACACCATGGTCATCTTCTTTCTGCGGACATTGCGCAGTTCTTCTGTATTCATACCTGCAATGTCGTCACCATCGATGAGTATGTGCCCATCGGTGGGAGATATCAGCCTGTTGAGACATCTCAACAGCGTGGACTTTCCTGAACCGGAGAGCCCCATAAGTACGAATGTCTCGCCAGTGTAGACATCAAAGTTAACATCATACAGACCGACTGTCTGTTTAGTCTGCTCGAAGATATCCTGTTTTGAAATTCCCTTCTCTACAAGCGAGAGGGCTTTGTGGGGTTGTTTCCCAAAAATTTTAACAAGATTCCTCACTTCTATCTTTTTTTCAAGAATGGTAATACCTCAGTATGAAATATCCTGGTGTGAGTTCCTTATTCTCAGGTCAAATGATTTTATCATCATATATTATCCTTTCGTTATCTTCATGATAAAAAATTGCTCTAATAGAACTCTTTTTAACAAAAGGGGTTTTACTAAGGCATTTCCTTTTACTTATATCTTGGGAAAAAAGTATTTATACTATAATAATATCAGGCAAATAAATCAATCGATTAACATAATTAATGCTCATTTGCCAGGCAATTTAACAACATTTCTCTTTCACAAAACACCTGTTCAAAAGAACGAGATCAGAAAGAGCGATGTAACTAAAAGTCATTCCAAAACAAGAAAAATAATAGATGGGCTTGAGCTGCCTGTGGCCGTAATATTACAACGGCATCTCAAAAGCCCTAAATCTTATGATATCTATCTGTTTTACTCAATAAATACCATTGCTGCTACCACAGTGGTCCATTTGCCGTCAACATCTCCGTGGGCAGTCTGGCAATAGTGTGTTGTATCTATTATGTGGCCGCTGGCCTTGTAGACCTGTTCTCGCTCATGCCAGGCAGAATCCGCATCGAACTCGATGCCCAGAGTAGTTGCAAGCATTGTTGCTGCAAGATCCTCGGCATACTCTCCTGCCCGTGTTTCATCCTCACCATATGAATGGTGTTCGGAGATGTAACCATAGTTCTGTTCGTTGACAGGAACTGCGGTACCCACAGCAGAAGTAACCAGCCTGTGTGGTTCGTTCGTATCGTTACGTGCCAGGACGCAGTGGACGATCTCACCTGCTCCTAACTCTTTCAGTCCTTCATCCCTTGGGACTATCTTGCAGTTAGGAGGAAGTATGCTTGATACAGTGACAAGGTTATATTTCTCAATTTTTGCATCTCTTAAAGCAAGTTCGAATGATGCTAATCTGTCCTTATGGACCCCATAACCTTTAGTCAGAAATGCTCTTTTAGGTGCCATATTTATCACTCTTTATGTTAAATTATTAAACCGTAATTCTTAGTGTCTATATTGACTTCCACTTATACATGAACTTGTTTTATCAATCTAATGGTTGCATGAAGGCAAAAATAATAAATAAGTCCCCGGTAAGCTATAGATATGTTGTAAAGTCTTCTTCTTTCCATCAAAGTATCACTGTTCAGATGACCTTTGAAGATGCCGCATTTTCCAAAAACAGGACCTCATCTATGAACTAATAAACCATTGGAACAGTTTTACCTATGGTGAATACTGTGTATGTATTTGTGGGAACAAGCGGATGGTACTATGAGTGGAACAAGAACAAGAGCCTTGATTGGTTCATCAGCAGCTCTGGACTCAATTCTGTGGAACTGAATGCGAGTTTCTACCATTTTCCCTTTCCAAACCAAATCAAAAGCTGGGCCAGGAAGGGAGCGGATCTCAGGTGGAGCGTAAAGGTGAACCGTTCAGTGACCCACAACCACAGGTTCAATGATAAAGCCCTTGAAATATGGTATAGTTTCAGGGAACTCTTTGAGCCTCTGGACAAGTTCATCGACTTCTATCTGTTCCAGGCTCCTCCCCGATTCAAGAATGTAGAAAGGATAATGGAGTTTGCCGAAAATGCAGATATAGGAGAAAGATTTGCATTTGAGATACGTAACCGGGAGCTTTTAGGAAATGATGAGAAATGCAATGAACTGGCAGAAAAAGTAACACTGGTATCCGTGGATTCCCCGGATTTGCGTAACAGGATATTTCCCGGCAGGACCGTCTATTTACGTATGCATGGAAGGAAAGAGTGGTACCAGTATGATTATTCGGAACAGGAACTGACGGAACTGGCAGCACGGATAAGAAGTATCGGTCCCGAAAAGGCTTATATTTACTTCAATAACGACCACGATATACTGAACAATGCAAGAAGGATGCTGGAAATCATGGATGACACACATCAACACTTCACAGGCCAGGGGCATATATCCGATTATTGAAACCGGTCAGGCCATCAAAACCGGTCGACATCAGATCGTCAGGTATGCAGATGTTCTACGTAGTTATCCTCTTATACAGCACAGGAAGACTCTCAGGAAGCGACCTGGCATCATCTATTATCGTATATCCCACGTCAGAGAATATGTTATCCAGGTATTTACCAGGATTTGAATCCACGGTTATGCAGAAGAAATGTATTCCTTTGGCATTTCCCTCCCCTATCGCTACCCTGGTATCCTCTTCAGCGACACTTCCTTTGTACGTACTTTCCCCACGAGATGTGTCGAAGGGTTCGCCATCCGAAAGCAGTATCAAGATCTTTGTTTTAGCGTCAACCTTCTCCAGTTTCCTGATGGAATGCCGGATGGCAGGTCCGAGCCTTGTGTTTGATACCGGCTCCAACAGGCTTATCCTGCGTGCAACGGTGTCCGATAGTTCCTCAGCGAACTCCTTTATGACAAAGTACTCGACATCATCCCTTGTCTGGCCGGAAAATGCGTAGATAGCATACTTATCTCCAATGCTTTCAAGTGCCTGTATCATAATGGTGAGAGAGTCCTTTTCCACATCCACTATGCTTTTTCCCTCATAGCCCACCATCTTCCGGGTGGAATAACTGACATCTATAAGGAAAAGGGTTGCAACGTCCCTTTCATGCTTGTCCCACCTGAGATAGAGCCTGTCATCGGGATTTATCCCGCATTTCTTCTGTATCAGGGCATCGATGAAGGCATCGATATCGATCTCGGTGCCGTCGGTCTGTTCTCTCATCCTGCGGAATGTCTCCGGTTTCATCCTGTTGAAAACACGTTTGAGAAGGGCTATCTCGTTCCTGTAATGTTCTGATGCGTCCTTGTAATAATCACTGGACATACCGCTGGGCTCGATCTCGTTGACCGTGCACCAGTCCGCTTTATAGTCGTTAATGACAGCATCCCATTCATCATAGCTGTAGCTGCCGAGTAGCTTCCAGTTCTTGTCCGTAACATAAGTGGACTGGCGTTTTACCTTTTCCTCTTTTGGCCTCTCCTGCTCTGCGGTCAGCTCCTCTTCGCTTTCGGGAATGAAATTCTTGATGATATTCTCATGTGACCTGGAGGAAAGTGTGTCCTTCTTGCCGTATGCCCCGATGCCTACTCCACGGTAATCGATATTCTTCAGTACCTCATACTCTATCTGGCTCAACGGGCCCAACTGTTCATCAAGCATGATGTATATTCTGAAGGTCGCATCAAGGGAATCAAGGATGGATGAACCTTCCCGAAAGATCATGTCCTTCAACAGGGTCCCTGACTTTTCAAGCAGGTTCTGCGTACTTTTGCTGACATTGAAAACAGGCTCATGGCCTGTCGAGACCCATAGCAGTGATTCCATGAACTCTCCAAGGTTGCCTGTGGGGGCAGGCCTGGTCAGAAGCATCTGATGTCTTATCCTCTCAAGGTCTGAGCGAACTCCTTTATAGTGTTCCATTATCCTGTACTCGACCCTTGCATCTTCCAGTATCCCAAGTATGGTTCCTGCAAGCGCATCGTTGGGGAACATGGCTATAACATCTGCAATATCCACTGTACCTTCAGGTTGCATCCCTGACAGGTAGGTCCCTCTCTTTCTGGTCGTGTACCTTCTTCGTATCCCTGTCATCAGTTCTGCTGCCTCTTCCTGGCTTACGGTGTGGGAACTGAACTGAATATGGCCTACCTCGTGCATTATGCTCAGCTTGTATATCCTGAAATTGTCCTCGAAACCACCATATTTCTTGATCCTTGGTGCAAGGTAGATCGTCCTGCCCGCAACCACAGGATTTATGGCATCCGGCTCTTCATCCATCTGTATCATTCTTCGGGAAAGGATGTTGAAATTGACACCTGATAGCCCAAGAGCATAGTACCTGAGGACGCCTGCGACCTCATTGAGTGCCGCTGAACCTGTAAGCTCTTCAATGAACTTCTTTGAGCTCTTGGACTTCAGTGAAAAATAAGGTCTCCCGAGGGGAGGATTCTCCTCGAAGATACCAATTCCGTTCAGGGCCCATTCTTCGAGCTCGCTGACGTCCAGGTCCTTTAGAAGTGGAGCCGAATAGGAGAAATAATCGATCGCCAGGTCCTTGTCCTGGTCAAATATCTTTATTCCGGTTCCTGCCCATTTCCTGATATCCTCAGGCCCCGTGTTCTCTACTGCATCGGTAAGATTCTCAAAGAAAATACCTGCAAGTACCCAGTTCTTATCAAGCAGCATGTGTGCGGTCCTGAGAAGTTCGCCATAATATGCTGAACTGCTCTTTCCAAGGGCATCTGTGAAATTCCTGTAATAAGCGTTCCCAAAAGCACGGCTTTCCTTTGAGATCTCCTCTCCGATACGTACCCACTCATCGAACTTCTCTCTTGTGAGAAGTTTCAAAGCCTGGGGTGCATACTCAAAGTAGTTTTCCACGCATTCAGGATCGATGAGCGCAAGCCTTATGCCTGTTTCAAGTAGAAAATCTCTCTCTTCACGGCCCTGTCTCTCTTCAGGATGCTGGATTCCGTAATATTTGCCAAGCCCTTTGAAACTGCCATAGATAAAAGCCTCAAGGGCAATTCTATCGCCGGAGAGGTAACTGAGCGCCCTGTTAGTCCATTCGGTAAGTTCGCTCATATCAATGGAAGCAAGTATATCAGGACTCCTGTTCAGAAAAGAAATCGCAGCATTACCATTCACTTTTGCAATGGCGGAAGCTTCGGTCACCCATATATTGAAATCATGATCATCCAGTACTTCCATCGCATGGGGTGAGTTAATGAACAACGCAGAAGTTGTCTTTTTATCATATTCTACAAATGCATCGAGAGCCTCGAGGAGTTTCCTGGTCCTGTGCGGAGGTATCTGAAAGAGCACCTCCACACTTGAATTTATTATATCGACTGCAGTTATCCAGTTTATGTCAAGTATACTTACGATGATACTGCACCACAGGTGGAAGTCATCAACAGAAAGCAGGGAATGTAGATGGGGCAGGTTCTTGAAATATTCCTCGGCAACGTTCACGTTCGCGTCGGCAAATACACTACCAGCAGAGACAAGTTCCTCAAAGGTTTCAAAGTCGGTAGAGATAACCACGCTACCCGTATACCTGAAATAGGCTATTGACAACCATTTACTCTTCTTTGAGTAGGACATCCCCATGTCGGTCCATTTCTCAAGAAGGGCAATACCTCCTTTTTTCAGGATCAGCACTGAGGAGTCAAAGAATCCCTCACAGCAGGATACACTCAATGCCGAAGCCTTGTAGGCAAGCTCCAGCCACCTGTTGAAGTCTTCCATGCTGCTGAAACTATAGACCACAGGTGACGTTCTGAGGTAGGCCCGAATTATTCTTTTTCCGTTCTTCAGGAGCCGGGTTCCAGGTTGGAGTATATCTTCGACTTCATCTGTATGCAGTCCTTCAAACTGCTTGACAACAGTCTGGATATTCTCCCGGTCCAGCTTAGGGAACCGGGCTTCTATGAGTTCGAACAGCTCTTCCCCTGTGGGATATGAGCGTTCTGCGGTATCCTTTGCCAAGACGTCTTGTCACTCCATGATGGCATTGATTATCTCATCGATACTCTTTTGCAGATCAAGGTTGTCCGTTATCGGCCGTGCCATTGCTATCCTGCAGGCTTCCCTGGGCTCTATACCTTCATGTATCAGCTTACCGGCATATATCATAAGGCGGGTACTTACTCCCTCTTCAAGTCCATGGTGTTTGAAGTTACGTATCCTCTGGCCGATCTCCACCAGGTCTTTTGCCATTTCCTCACTCACAAGGCTCTCATGGGCAACGATCTTCCTTTCAAGCTCAGCAGGAGGGTAATCAAAGTCAATGGATACGAACCTTTGCCTGGTGCTTTGCTTGAGATCCTTGACCGCACTCTGGTAGCCCGGGTTATAGGAGATGGCAAGCATGAAATCCGGTGATGCTTTGAGGATTACCCCCAGTTTGTCAATGGGAATTATGCGCCTGTCATCTGTCAGGGGATGAATGACAACTATCGTATCTTTCCTGGCCTCTACCACCTCATCGAGATAACATATGGCTCCGTTCTTGACAGCTTTTGTGAGTGGTCCGTCGGTCCACTCCACTGACTCGCCCTTGATAAGATATCTTCCCACAAGGTCGGTGGCAGTAAGGTCCTCATGGCAGGCAACGGTTATCAGGGGCCGCTTCAACCTATATGCCATGTATTCCATAAAGCGCGTTTTCCCACATCCTGTGGGCCCCTTGAGATTTATCGGAAGCAGGTTCTTGTAAGCTGCCGTGAATATTTCCACCTCGTTGCCTACCGGAACATAGTATGGCTCTTCCTCGATGATATATTCCTCAACGGGTAATTCTCTGAACAAAGAACATTTGGATGTCATAAGATTCGATTCCCCTTCTGATACAAATGAACTTTGTTCTTCTTTCTTTATATCTGCTGTGCAGAAAAAACGTTGTAATGATCAAATAACGAATTATTCATTACGGATACGGGTGTTGAACATATCTCCGGGGATCTCACGATTGAAAATTCATGACGTTAATATCTCCGGCAATCTCTTATTCAGGGTAATTGCCTTTAAGATGCCAAATTCATTTATGCCGAATTCTTGATCCACAGATCAATTCGGGGATTGCATCTTA
>JAWSUM010000058.1:0-17877 GCA_033549165.1 Methanolobus sp. | reverse complement strand
CAGGGAGCTGGAGGAAGGCATAAAGAGCGGAATGCTTGTTGTGCTGAGCGACGGCTCCATACTGAAGAGAGGATACACTACCGGGACAACGGCAGCCCTTGCTGCAAAGGCAGCGGTCCTGTCACTTAAGGGGGACGTTACCCATGTATCCGTCCCGACACCTGTGGGACTGCGAGCCGAGCTGGATGTGAAGGCAAGCAAAGGACATGCTGTTGCCGAAAAGATCAATAACGATCATGAATCAGATATCACAAGGGGCCTTGAGTTCGTCGCCGATGCAAAGGAAGCTGACGATATCTCGGTATATGCCGGCCAGGGAATAGGAATTGTTACCCGAAGCGGTCTTGAATCCAAGAAAGGTCACCCTGCAATCAATCCGCGCCCCATGGAACAGATAAAGGCATCCATTGCAGAGGCTGTTGAGGAACTCGGACTAAGAGGTGCCGAGGTCACCATATATCTTCCCGATGGGAAAGAGATCGCAAAGCAGACACTTAACAGCCGTATTGGCGTCGTTGACGGCATCTCCATCCTGGGAACCACAGGTTTTGTTGAACCATGGAACGACCACCTCGGAGAGATGAAAGGAGACCTCATAAGGGATGCCGACAAGGTCGTGCTCACGACCGGGAGGATAGGCATACGATATTCCACCATGCTCTTCCCCGACCATACCGTAGTGCTTGCCGGCAGCCGTATAAGCGAGGCGCTTGACTCTGCCGGAGGAGACGTTGTTATATGTGGCCTTCCCGGACTTGTTCTCAAATGGGGTGACCCGGACATGCTCAAGGTCAGTGGTTTTGCCACTGTTGTGGAAATGCTTGAACTTGACCCTGGAAACGAGCGCCTCAGGAAAGCTTTCGACATGGCAATTGAGAAAGGAAAAGGTGCCCGCATCGTAGTTGTAGACAGGGACGGAACAGTGCTGATGGACAGTGGTGAAAAGAAATGATAGTAGTAGGTGTGGGTGTCGGGCCTAAGATGCTGACCCAGGAAGCCATTGAGGCCATAAGCAATGCTCCGGTAGTTTATGGTTCAAAGAGGGCCATAGAGCTTGCCCAGGATCATATCAGATGCGAAGCCCACCCCATCAAGAGTTTTAAGAACCTGCATTTGCTGCCTGCTGATGCCGTGATACTTTCCACCGGGGACCCGATGTTCTCCGGGCTTGGAAAATTTGCGGGCGAGAATGACAAGGTTATTACCGGCGTTTCATCCATACAGGCTGCATGTGCCCGTTTTCATGTTGAGATGTCAAACCTTGCAATGATAACAGCCCATGGAAGGGATCCTGCTCCGGCAAAAGAGGCACTGATACGTGAACTGGAACTTGGAAAGAACATCTTTTTGCTGCCCGCTGAAACTTTCGGCCCGAAAGAAGTTGCAGAGGTCCTGGATGGGATGGGAATCGATGCCAGGATATGCATCTATGAGAATATCGGCTATCCGGATGAACGTGCTGTATCCGGCAGTGTAAGTGAGCTGCCATTGAATGTATCTGACATGTACTGCTTACTGGTTGTCAGGTAATATCAAGTAAATTTACTTTTTTTATTTGCATTATTATAATGGAACAAAGCCATTTTCGAAGGGTTTTTTAAGAGCGATTTTATAAGAAGTGTTCAACCTCTTTAATGCAAAATATAATGCTCGCTAAAAAACGAATAATTGTTAACATTTGGGGATACAATACTTATCTTTAGTACGAATCGTTATCTTTATGTACCATAACATATTACAACAATTTGATAAAATCAATTGTAGTTGATTTGGGTTTATCGTTAATGGAAGGTGATATTAATTGCATATAATGGAAGGTTTTTTGCCATCCCCCTGGTGGCAGATATGGTTTGTGATCTCTATTCCTGTTATACTCTACGGTATGTACCGGCTTAATAAATTAGTAAGTGAAAGACGTGAGATCGTACCTTTGCTTGCTGTTGCAGGTGCTTTTATCTTTGTACTCTCATCCCTGAAGCTACCTACATACTTCGGAAGCTCATCCCATCCCACAGGTACCGGGATGGCAGCAATTCTCTTCGGACCTGCCATTACTGCAGTTCTCAGTGTGATCGTACTGTTATACCAGGCCCTGTTTCTGGCACACGGCGGACTGACCACACTTGGTGCAAACGTATTTTCAATGGGAATTGCCGGCCCTGCTGTTGCCTATCTTTTCTACAAGACAGCATCAAAGGCGGGTATGAACTTTTATCTGAACGTTTTCCTTGCAACGGCAATTGCAGATTGGGTAACCTATGTAGTTACATCGTTGCAGCTTGCTCTGGCGTTCCCTACTGCTGGAGGAGGCGTATTAGGTTCATTCGTACTGTTCGCAGGAGTGTTTGCGACGACCCAGCTACCCCTTGCAATTGTTGAAGGGGCCCTCACTGCGCTGATAATGAAATATGTAGTACAGATAAAGAGCGATGTACTCGTTGACCTGAATGTACTCACTTCAGCAGCCGCAACAAAACTCAAGGAGACCATGCAATGAAGCTAGAATATCTTGTTGGGATAGTGCTGGTACTTTTTGCAGTCCAATTCCTGTATGGAGTAGCTGCCAACCCGGACTCTGAATTCGGCGGGGCGGACGGAGAGGCAGAAAATATAATTGCTGAAATAAACCCGGATTATGAGCCTTGGTTCGGTGGCATCGGCTTTGAACCACCTGGTGGCGAAACCGAAAGCCTGCTCTTTGCACTCCAGGCAGCATTCGGTGCCCTTATAATAGGATACACCTTCGGCTACTATAAAGGAAAGAGCAAGAATAACTGACCACGATGTATTGTGCCTCTTCTGGAGGCATAATCACTTTTCATTTTTCCTTTTTTATACGGCAACATCCAATTGTTAGACGTAATCAATTTATCTTTACATAAATGAATATATTCAGATATGAAAATATCTTATTTCCTCATTCCTGACGCACTCCATATAAGGATGAAAGTTCTTATTGATGGCGATTACTAACGAAATACTTATCTATAAAGCACCATATCTTATTTCCTTACAGATGTAAACTAAAACAAGTAAAATCAATTTTACTTAGTGCATAATATAAAACTGGTTTGGAATATGACACATATCCTGGATGACTATGCCATAATGAGTCCGCTTCGGTACAAAAACAACTGGCTCAAGCTAGCCATTGTTACTTTTGGGATCCTTGCAGGAGTTTCATCAAACTCACCCATGGTCCCTTTCACGATAGCCGTGTGCATGGCTTTTGCAACCGTTCATTTTGGGGAGATACCTTTTAATTTCTATTTGAAATTACTCGCAGCACCTGCAGGCTTTGTATTAGTAAGTGTCATTATCATAGCATTCGTTTTTGGAGAAGGTCCCAACTTATTTTCTTTTGATATTCTGGGTTTTACTCTGGGAGTAAGCCATACCGGCCTTAATATGGCCCTGCTGGTACTTGCAAGAACCCTGGGAGGTATGTCCTGTGTGTTCTTCCTATCCCTTACAACCCCAATGATAGAACTCTTCTCTGTGCTCAAAGCAACAAAATTCCCGGACTCATTTATTGAGATCGCGATGATGATGTACCGCTATATTTTTGTCTTTCTGGAAGTGGCAATGAGTATAAGATACGCACAGACGGTCCGTCTGGGCTATAAAGATTCCAAAACGTCATTCAGGTCTCTTGCAATGCTCGGGACAAACCTGTTCATAAGGTCATGGGAACAGGGGGAAAAACTATATTTGTCAATGAACTCAAGGTGCTATGACGGAAAACTGATAGTATTCGATGAAAAAAGACCGGTTAAGCTAGCAGAGATTGCACTGACATCAGCTTACTTTGCACTGATCGTTACAGTATTCTACTTTACCAGGGGCATGCCCGTTTTTTAAGGTGGAACAATGACTATACTAGAAACAAAGAATCTTACTTTTTCATACCCCGACGGCACGGTTGCCCTGGATGACATCAGCGTTAAAATCGAAGAAGGCAAAAAAATAGCTTTCGTGGGACGCAATGGTTCAGGCAAGTCCACACTGTTCCTGTCAATGAACGGGACTCACAGGCCAAAGAAAGGAGAAATACTCTTTCATGGCAAGCCCTTAAAATACGATTCAAAGTCCCTCAGAGAGGTAAGAAAGAACATCGGAATTGTTTTCCAGAATTCCGATGACCAGATCTTCGCTCCCACAATTTACCAGGATGTTGCTTTCGGACCTACCAACCTGGACTATTCAAAGGAGAAGGTGCAAGAGATCGCCCACAAGACCCTGGAGTATGTGGGACTTATGCACCTTAAGGACAAGCCTCCACACCATCTGAGCGGTGGCCAGAAAAAAAGGGTTGCAATTGCAGGTATTGTTGCCATGGACCCAGAGATAATCATCCTTGATGAACCTCTTGCAAACCTGGATCCGGTAGGAGCAGATGAAGTAATGGACCTGCTTAATGAACAGAGCTATTTCGGCAAGACCATAATCATATCAACTCATGACGTAGACCTGGCCTACAGCTGGGCGGATTACGTTTTTTTAATGAATGAACATAAGATCATCAGCGAAGGCACTCCAGAGGAGATATTCATGCAGCCCGATAAGCTGAAAGCCGCCCACCTCAGAAGACCAGCCACCCTTGAGATATATGAAGAGATCAAAAGGCGCGGGCTTGCAAGGAACAATTGCTGTCCGAGGGATATCCCCGATCTTGTTCATTCACTACGGTCACAGCATTTGTTATGGGTGGACGTACCGCCTGAAGTTAAAGAAGGAGACTACATCAACCTTGGCATATTCTATGGTGAGTACGCCCAGAATTCTGCCTACGAGGCTGCAAACTGCAAAGTACTTCACATACACGACGATGGTCTTGCGATAGTGGAAATGGACAGGAAGGCCTTCAGGGCAGGCTCCATCGGAATATATGATACAGCCCGATACTCAGGAGAAGAACTTGTGCAGCTCATGGACCGCGACGGGATCGAGTGTGTAGGCGCTATGGGTAAGAAGAGCAAGCTTCTTGCCGAAAAAGATGATATTTATCTTGATGTCACTGCAGGAGTCATTGACCGCTCCATACTCAATGCACTGGCAGGACAGAGGTGCCTCATCCTGACTCACGGCGGAATGGTTTATCATGCAATGGACAGGATCAAGGCCTACATGGAAAAGAGCGGAATAAATATCCCAGTGAGCGTTATCAATCCACAGGCAGAAGAAAAAGTGAAACCGGATGTCGCCGAAAGTATGATGACATGATGCCTGGCGTTTTTACCTGACCTGTAATCACTATAACGGATTTTTGCTTATTCAGACATAGCTCCTTCCAGATCCAATCCTAGAAGGAAAGTACCGATATGTAACGCACTTTTAGAAGGGAGTTTGGATTTGAGATATTCATCGGTCAGTCTTGAGGGTGACGCGATCAAAGCTTCAGAAACCAAGTCCATACTTTCAATTTCTTTCCATGGTTTCCCACTTATCACAAGGACTGGAGGTTTGAACCCCTTCCTGAATTTCCTTATCTTTCGATAATCTAACACCATATTTCCAAATACGCAGTATTCATTGGAATTCTGGTACCGGTCAATTTCAGCAGGATCACTGACATCCTTTCCAATGGCTTCTCCGTCATACATGATCCTCAGGTTATCTTTTGGCCATTCATATTCTTTATTTGTTACGAAAGCTAATAACATATCGGCCCTGAGGACCTGTCTGATTCCTATATTGTGCTTTTTACCGAAATATAATGAACTTGTTAACTCATCCTGTTCTTCAAACTTCCTTATTTGCATTATGTCGCATTCATCAAGAAGAAAGGCCTTTTCGACTCCTTTTGTAGCATGAAGCATATCTATGGCTTTCTCAGCTATAGATAAGCACAATATATTCCCCCTTGTCCACTGCTTTCCTGTTTTATTTGCTGGAATCACACAAATCCACCTAATCTGATTTAATTCAATATTACTTGTTTAATGATAAAACATATTTATTGTATATAAACCAATCCGTAAGAAACAACTTTCTAAGAACAAAAATAGTTAACAAATATAATATCAATCCATTATATACGATCTCTGAATGACAGTTTCCTGAAAGCATTGAAAAACAAATGAAA
Source organism: Methanolobus sp. (assembly GCA_033549165.1). Taxonomy (GTDB): domain Archaea; phylum Halobacteriota; class Methanosarcinia; order Methanosarcinales; family Methanosarcinaceae; genus Methanolobus. The sequence goes on along the minus strand of JAWSUM010000058.1, from coordinate 11,792 downwards.
GACATCATGAAAAATAGTTCACCGGTCATCAACTTGAATGTTCAGGCGTAATTTTGCAATGGATTCAAGTTTTTTCAAGACAACTGTTGAATCTTCTTTGAAAGTGCATTTTTGAACTGTCTTGCTACAAAGATCACCGTTAAGTTCATAGATATAAAAACCCTCATCCCCGTTTGTTGCAATAACCTGTTCTTTTCCATTCAATTTTTTAGTTTTGATTATTGCCACTTCTTTTAGAATATCGAGAAGATTGCTTCCTTTTTTACTTTCACATTTTTGACCGGTGCCAGGATATCAAGCGATCTGGCAACGTCTTTATTGTTAATTCCCAGAACATGTGTCTTCCCATAGATATGCCTTTTAATAAGGTTTGCTTCCTCAAGGATACTTACATGTTTTGATGCTACAGGAACTGATAGGTTTTGCTCGCGAGCCAGTTCAGAGATATATTTCTCATTCTCATGCAGACTCTGGATCATCCTCAATCTTGTTTTACTATCCAATGCATAGAATAACTTTAAGAATCGTGATATTGCGGCTTCACATTCATTTTTGTTATCGCTTGAGCCCATATGAATTAATAAAATGCAAAACAGTTATATATTTACTTCTTATTTATATTACATTTTAAGATTAAAAATTTCACCCACGAATGAGACGAATATAAAAGCTACCTGAATTATTAAATTGAATATCAAAGAGAGTTGCGGACAAGATCTTACATTATCTATCAATGCAAAGACGAATCGTTGCCTCAGTGGAAGAAATGTACCAAAATGCACCTATAATAAAGGGATAACTGAAAAAAGATAGCCGGTCATATCAGACAGGATCTGAAAATTCAAGTAAAGATACCTTACATCCTGACAGCGACCAGTGAAAGACCGAGTTTGCCTTCCACTTCTTCTATCTGCTTCAATGCATCAGATGATAGGTCAGCATTCTTGATATTCTGTCCTGAAAAAGCCAGTAGTGTGACATTCAGCTTTTTCTCAAGTTCCTCGATGGCCTTTACTGTTGATTCGTCAAGTTTTGAATAGCTCCATAACATATATGATCCTCCATGTACATTAGCCTAAAGCTAGTACAGCAACTAAAAAGTTTAAGGCATATTAAAAGATTACTTTCGTTTTCCTTAAAAGATGGTTGCTGTTATCTGAAATAAGCACATACATTATTCTTTATGATGTCTGATTTGAGACCATTCGATAATGCGATTTACTTTTTTAAATAAACATCAAAAAAAGCCACATGATGTTTTTTCAACTCCTTTTCCCGAATACATATCACAAGATATTCCCCAGGTAGAATACGGGAGGAACTTAAGAAAGATCACTGCTGGCTAAGACTTCTGATAAACAATCAAATATTGGACACAGACTACATGCTGAGATCAACATAGCAGTCGATTCAGGCCTTTCCGTGAGTGAAGGCCACCGGATCGCAGACGATGTCAGGAAAGAGCTTCTTAAGGACTTAAAGTACCTTTCCGGGACTACTATACATGTTGATCCGTCGGACGAATCCGGAGAAAGTTTCCACAGCAGGCCCGAACAGGCATGAGGTTCCTGGAAAACTGCCTTTTGGACTTTTGATAACAGAAAGTTTCACGCTATATACAATTAGACAGTCAACTCCAACCCAATATAATCAATAACCTGTTAGTAATACTAAAATGTATAATAGTAATATTTTAAACATTTATTTGTAATAAAATGTTTGAGCAAGATAATCCAGTATCATTTTTGACCTCAGTATTGGACGTAATAAAATATATACTCCTTCAATCACTGTTTTTATTCATGATGAATGGTCTTGATACAGACACGAGAGTAGATCCAAGAGTTTAAAATTCATATTGAAAAAACTACTGGCGTTTTGAGTAACACGTTTATTATACTTTTTAACATACTAATTCATAATCTATATATATACCAACTGCAAAATAGTATTACTAAATAATACCAAACATTAGCCGATTAAATTACGCATTTCAAAGGTGGTTAAAAATCATGGAATTACTATCACTGGGAACAGGTACACTACCATCAGAGCTCAATATATTGATAATAGCATCTGCATTTCTACTTGGTGCACTGCATGCACTTGAACCGGGACATGGGAAATCGATCATGGCGGTTTTTGTCATGGGTACGGACGCAGACCTGAAAGATGCCCTTCTGCTGGGCATCACGATCGTAGTCTCTCATGTTGTAGTCGTCTTAGCACTGGGAGTTGCTTCTATCTATTTAGTAAATATCCTGGACGTGGATCTGACCCATGACATCATGAGTGTGGTCGGCGGTGTCATACTGATAGGTGTTGGGGTGTGGATACTCAGGAAATTCTATCATCCGCACGAGCATGCAATTGATACCAAAAAAGGAGTTATGGCCATCGGACTTTCAACCGGCCTGATCCCATGTCCTGCGGCGCTTGCTATATTATTGTTCAGCATCGCGAACAACCAGGTGTATAACGGCCTTCTCTATGTACTGGTATTCAGTGCCGGCCTGGCAATAGCAATAACATCTCTGTCAGTGGCCTTTGTCAAAGGAAAAGGATTCATCGAAGGGTATATGGGTAGCAAGAACATCAGCAAACTCCCGCTTATCAGCGGCACATTTATCATAGTGATAGGTATGTTCACACTGCTCCATCCCCTGCTTGAACACATAGCACCGGCCATTCATTTTTAAGAATTGAGGATACGACCGGGGTCAAATACCCCGGTAGGTTTTTTGCAGCAGCAGTGCATCGCCCTCATTATCAGGGCTCTCGCATATCAGAAGACCCTTCACCTTAAAGTCCTTCAGTGCCCCCATAAGCTCGCCGTATTCAAGGTCAGAGTCCTCCAGGTTGAGATGGTTCCTCTCACCCTTTTCACCATACTCTATTCCTGAAACATGCATGTGCATATCGTCCAGCCCTTCCCTTCCAAGTTCACTCTCAACGGTTTCAAGCGCGGAAGAGAACTCTTCATAAGTATTCACTTCTCCACCCCTTGCATGAAGATGTGCAAAATCAATACAGGGAAGAACATTCTCTATCTCATTGCCAAGCCTTACATTCTCCTTGAGACTGCCGAACTGAGTTGCCTTTCCAGTGGTTTCAGGACGGAGGATCACATCTATATTATCATCTGCCAGCCGGCCGGTGAGTTGTTCCAGGATACCGGATACTTTTTCATATACCTTTTCAGGCGAGTCCTTATGATAGTACGCGGGATGGAATACGATATTCCTGGCACCGCAAATGCTTCCGATCTTTGCAGACTGGTAGATCCTCTCGATGCTTGCATCGATCTTCTCGGGCTCCGTCGAGTTGAGGTTGATATAGTAAGGAGCATGTACGCTCAACAATACATTTTCCATTCCTGCCTTTTCGAATACCTGCCCTGCAGTATCCTCACCCATCCTGACCCCACGGACAAACTCGAGTTCCATGCAGCCAAGTCCAAGCTCCCCGACCCTTTCAATGCCTGAAATACTGTCCCTTTTTTTCGAACTTTTCGGAGTTCCTGCCGTTCCGAAGAAAAGTTTTGCAGGTTTCATTATGCCATGCCGAGTTTTGCCTTGAGTTCCTTCATCCTTTCGGTTGATAATTTGGCCTCAACCAGTTCCATAAAGGACTCAATATCTTCCTCTTCAAGGGACCTGATATCCTCCTTTCCTTCCATTGCAAGCTGTACCAGGTAGTCGAGCTCAGTCGCATCGAGCTTCTCAAGCCGGTTCCTGAAATCCTCGGCAGACTCTGCAACCTTGTGGGATATGGGTCTGAGGATAAAGGGGTAGTTATGACCTGAGGCAGACATCGTATTTCCGCTCAGTTCAGGTGCAAGTTTATCGAATATCTTCCGGTCCATTTCAGTGAATTCTCTGCTCATGGGAAGTAGTTGTAGAATATGATTAATAAAATTTTACCTTTGGCTGCAGAAGAAGATCTCAGGAGAGCATGTGCCCATGCATATCCATTTCCCCACGGATGATCCTTGTTGAAGAGATGCGGTCATCGTCATCTGCAAGCACGAAGTCCACTTCCACTATCCTGATAGGCATCATGTTCTTCTCCGAACGGATAAGGTTTATCTTAAGTGCCACAGGACACGTTTCCGGGGAGACGACAATGTAATCATAATCCTCATCAAGGGTTTTCCCGTATGGGTCGTTCAACTCGATTATGCTGCAATTTGCATCATTCCCGGCAATATCCTTCAGGTATTCAAGTAAACGGGATTTCCGCGTAGAATAATCTGCAACCTTGCGATCACGTTTGTTTGCCATCTCATCGGAAGTCAGACCTATGTCTACCTTTCCACCTTCCGCAAGCTCAAACGCCTTTTTCAGAAGTTCCCTGTGCCCGTCATGGAGGCATTCAAAGGTCCCGCCGACTACTACTCTGGCCATTGGTGGTAGATGGGTATTTTGTGAAATAAAGGTTTGCCCCGGCAATTGATATTGAACTGTGTCTTACCAATGCAGCGAAAATAGCCATTATACCCTGGAATTTACTGCATCTTAATACTTTCACTCCGCTCTCTTCAGCTATATATACTCAAAAACCAATTAGGTACCTGATTGTGCACCAAAAGGAAAACATGTGCACCTATGGAGTAATAAAGATGCCTGAAGTACTATTAGAAGACCTTGATCATGTAGGTCCGGCAACCGCACAGAAACTGATGGAAGCCGGGTTTACGACCGTTGAAGCAATTGCTGTATCATCACCTGCGGAACTTGCAACCGCCGCCGATATAGGGGAATCCACCGCTGCAAAGATAATTCTGGCTGCACGTCAGTCTGCGGATATAGGTGGTTTTGAGACCGGAGATGTAGTTCTGGAACGCAGAAAACTTGTGGGAAAACTGTCCACAGGTTGTGTTGAATTCGATGAGATGATGGGGGGAGGAATCGACACTCAGGCAATTACCGAAATGTACGGCGAATTCGGTTCGGGAAAAACACAGGTAGCACACCAGCTTGCTGTAAATGTACAGCTTCCACCGGAACAGGGTGGACTCAATGGTTCCGTGATAATCATCGATACCGAGAACACATTCAGACCGGAAAGGATCGAACAGATGGTAAGTGGCCTTTCCGAGAAATACGGCATGGAATATGACTACGAGGAATTCCTGAAGAATATACGTGTGGCACGTGCCTTCAACTCCAATCATCAGATACTGCTTGTGGATTCAGCGCTGGAACTGGCTAACGAGTTAAAGGATTCTGAAAAACCGGTCAAGCTCATCATTGTAGACTCCCTTACAGCCCATTTCAGGGCTGAGTACATAGGAAGGGGAACTCTTGCAGACAGGCAGCAGAAACTGAACAAGCACCTTCACGGCCTGCAAAGGTTCGGTGACCTTAACAACGCATGTGTCGTCGTCACAAACCAGGTAATGTCAAAACCTGATGCCTTTTTCGGAGACCCGACAAAGCCGATTGGAGGACATATCGTCGGTCACACTGCGACCTTCAGGTTGTACCTGCGTAAATCCAAGGGCGATAAGAGGATAGTCAGGCTTGTTGACTCACCAAACCTTCCTGACGGCGAGGCAATTATCTCCGTGACGACCCCCGGCCTGCGTGACCCTTGATCACAGAATGATGACAGGGGATCCAAAAGATGGATTCCATCTTTTTTAAAGTGGATTTGAACATATCTCCCTAACTATACGTGAAAACCTGGTAATATCCGGAGCATTGAAAACACTTTTATCTCCCCTTTCTTATCTAGTGCCTATGAAATTCAAAGCCCTTGCAATAGACATCGACGGCACCATTACACATACTGACAGACGGCTCAGTCTTAAGGCGGCTGAGAAGTTACGCACTCTGGATGTACCTGTGGTATTGGCCACCGGCAACATACTCTGTTATGCCAAGGCAGCCGCCAAACTGATTGGGGTATGCTGCAATGTAATAGCTGAGAATGGAGGCGTTGTGACAGATGGCTTTGATAAAAAGCCCTATGTGTCCGATGTTATCAGTGAGTGTGAGCAGGCTTTTGAGATACTGTCACGGGAATTCGAGATGGAGAAACTCGACTCTCTCCACAGGAAAACGGAAATTGTGCTCCGGAGAAACTTTGATCTTGAACATGCAAGGGCTTTGCTGAGCTCTACGGAGCTGGACGTCGAGATAATCGACACCCATTTCGCCATACACATAAAAAGCAAGAAGATAAGCAAAGGCACGGGTCTTGTGAGAATAGCTGATATGATGGGACTCAATGTGTCGGATTTCGTTGCCATCGGGGATTCAGTGAACGATATGGAAATGCTTGCCCTTGCAGGTTATTCGATTGCTGTTGCCAATGCCGATGACTTCCTGAAGGATATTGCAGACTATGTGACCAGCGAGCCCTATGGCGAGGGGACAGCCGAAGCTATCGACCATCTTGTTTCAAATGGGATGCTTGAGGGCCAAAAATAATTGAATATCAGCATGCAAAGTCCGGTTGAACTTTGCATCCGCAGAATTACAAACTCACGTTCTCTTTGTGGATACCTTTTGCGATATTCTTGTCAACGACAATGTAGTCCTTGATAGCCCTTACAGATTCGAAGGGAAGCAATATATACTGGTCATCGGACTGGTACTTGGAAGTATCCAGGCTCATATCGGGTTTTACTATCAGGTTTATAAGGTTACCCGTAGCGACATCCATTACAATATTGAAAAGGATGCCTATCTCTGTTCCATCGGTTGCCATAACCTGTTTGCTGGAAAGGTTTTTTGCAAAGACATTAGCCATTTTCATTCACCCCTGAATATAATAGTGACTTCTAAATTTTTCATATATCTATCTATATCCTATATAAGCACTTGGTTCTTCTTTCTTGGCACCACCCTTGAACTGTGCCTGGATTCTCTCATAATACTCAATGAGATTCTCGGACAGAGTTGGCCTTACTTTGGAGAGTGCCTCTTTGAAGTACTTCATACCGACCTTGTCATTGTCGAAATTATCCCTGAGTGCGAGCATGACAGCTTCCCTGCACACGGCTTCTATATCAGAACCCACAAAACCATCAGTTGAACTGGCAAGCTCATCAATGGTGACATCTTCACCGAGCGGGATGTTCTTAGTATGTATTTTGAATATGTCCTTCCTGCCGGCAAGTGTTGACTGACCTACAAGAACCAGCCTGTCGAACCTGCCTGACCTGAGAAGGGCAGGGTCAAGGATATCAGGACGGTTAGTGGCTGCTATCACCACGATCTCCTTCAGTGGTTCAAGACCGTCAAGTTCTGTAAGCAACTGATTGACAATCCTCTCGGATACTTTGCCATCTTCCGTCATTGCACTTCTCATGGGTGCGATGGAATCGATCTCATCAAAGAAAACGATACATGGAGCTACCTGCCTTGCTTTCTTGAAGGTCTCACGGATCGCCTTCTCGGACTCGCCAACCCATTTTGAGAGCATCTGCGGTCCCTTGATACTGATGAAGTTCGCATTGGATTCGTTCGCCACTGCCTGGGCGATCAGCGTCTTACCGGTACCGGGCGGACCGAACAGCAGAACTCCTTTGGGGGGTTTAATGCCCATCTGTACGAACTTTTCCGGCTTTGTTAGCGGCCACTCCACGGCCTCGACAATCTCCTGCTTTGCTTTATCTAGACCACCCACATCAGTCCATTTGACAGCCGGGATCTCGACAAGAACTTCCCTCATAGCCGAAGGCTCGATCTCCCTGAGTGCCGTTTCAAAGTCTTCTTTACTGACGTTCAGTAGATCAAGGATCTCAGGTGCGATCTCATCTTCCTCAAGGTTGATATCGGGCAGTGCACGCCTGAGTGATTTCATTGCAGCCTCCTGGACCAGTGCCAGCAGATCCGCACCGACGAAACCCTGCGTGTGCTGTGCCAGGTATTCCAGGAATTCCTCGGATACATCCTCGCTCAAGGGTACTCCCCTTGTATGGATCTGGAGGATCTCAAGACGGTCATCATTATCAGGAACTCCTATCTCGATCTCCCTGTCGAACCTGCCAGGTCTGCGTAGCGCCGGGTCGATGGCATCCAGGCGGTTGGTTGCACCGATGACTACGACCTGTCCTCTTTCCTCAAGGCCGTCCATCATAGTAAGCAGCTGGGCAACGACCCTCCTCTCTACCTCTCCGGTGACGTTCTGCCTCTTCGGGGCAATGGAATCTATCTCATCTATGAATATAATAGAAGGAGCGTTATCCTCTGCCTCTTCGAATATCTTGCGTATGCGCTCTTCGCTCTCACCGTAGTACTTACCCATGATCTCAGGGCCCGCGATATAGAGGAAGTTCGCCCTGGATTCGTTTGCGACCGCCTTGGCGATCAGGGTCTTACCTGTCCCGGGCGGACCGTATAATATGATACCTTTAGGTGGCTCGATGTTAAGCCTCTGGAAAAGTTCAGGGTGCTTTAAGGGAAGTTCTATCATCTCCCTCACGCGCTGTATCTCTGTACCGAGACCGCCTATGTCCTCATATGTGACACCCCGTGTGGCACCATCATATCCCCTTACGGGTTTCTGCCTGAGCTCGATCTCGGTAATCTCACCTATTATGACAATAGTGTCCTCGGGATCTGTTTCAACTGCGATCAGCGGTATTGCCTGTCCGCCTGACATCTGGGTGGACATGGGCTGGGTCATCGAACTGATAATAGGGATGACATCTCCTTCAACAAGAGGTCTTTTCATAATGTTCCTCTTGATAATCTCGTTTATATGGCTGCCGAACTCCATTATCACTCCTTCAGGGGGTGCGAGCACGACCTTGGTAGCAGTTTCGACCTCGGCTTTTCGGATGGTTATCCTTTCCCCTATACCCACACCTGCATTCTGCCTGATGAAACCGTCAATACGAACTATTCCCTGTCCCCAGTCCTGCCTCTCGGCCCTCCAAACCTTGGCGGCGGTCTTTCTCTTTCCCTCTATCTCAACAATGTCTCCGGGCGACAACTGCAAGCTCAGAAGGGTTGTTGGGTCAAGCCGAACAATACCTCTCCCAAAGTCGTTAGGATGCGCTTTTTCTACTTTGATCTGTACTTCGTCCATTGGTTTCATCCCGAATATTATTTAAAATATATAATTTATTTATAATTTAAGTCTGATCGTAAGTACTTATTTCGCTCCCATGCTTAAAAAAGATATGGTCAAGGTGTAGGCTCTAACACCCTTTTTTCAACCAATAAGGTTTAAATATGAATTGCATATACTACACATGTTGATTTGATACTATTGTGTAAGCATTTGTAAATTATTGATTTATGTTGTCTTATAGCCAATTTGGTTGAAAATCTTCATTTTGAATTCAAAGGAAGTGCATTATTTGTTCGGAAACAACGATGAAACAACAGCACCAGTCGCTGTCGGAGAGACCTACGAAGTAACCATACAGGACATCGCAAGAGAAGGAGACGGAATAGCAAGGATTGAAGGCTTTGTAATCTTTGTGCCAGGAGCAGAAGTCGGGGACACTGTAAACATAAAGATCACAAAAGTCCTGCGCAAGTTCGCATTCTCAGAGATCGAAGAGTAATATTTTAGATTGGATAGGCATCAGCCTATCCCCGATTCATTCTTTTTGATCATCTTTTTGCATTTTTGTTTTTGACTGGATGCCTCCAGTGCTAAGCTTGGTCACTATCGCTTCTGCCCAATTTTAAGAACAGATATTCCCCGACAAAGATCAGGATCATCAGTATGAGTGATATGACAAACAGCAACATATCAGTCGATGCTTTTGTTAACAACAGGGCAGTGAGGACAAGTGCATCCAGAAGGATCGCTATAACAACGATATAAGGCTTTATCTCTATTTTTTCGCGCATATGGCGCAAAAGTCCCCAGTGAATAATAATGTCCATGGTCAGGTAGAAAATTGCTCCAAGGGCAGCAATCCTGCTCAGGTCAAAAAATATCGTTAACAATATGGCAGCAATAACTGTGTAAACCAAGGTATGTTTCTGGACGTCCCCTGGAATACCAAAATGCCTGTGCGGTATAAGTTCCATGTCCGTTAACATTGCAAGCATACGGGATACTGCAAACACACTGGCAATTATGCCCGAAACAGTAGCGATTATTGCCAGTCCCACAGTAAACCATAGACCATAATTACCAAAGACAGGCCTTGCTGCTTCTGCAAGTGCAAAATCCCTCGCCTGGATTATTGCTGGGAGATCAAGGCTGCCTGCAACTGCAAATGACACCATGAGATAGAGAATTGCACATATAGAAATGGAAATAATTATTGCCCTGCTCACGTTGTGATGCGGATCAACGATCTCCGAGCCACTGTTAGTGATCGTTGTAAAACCCTTATACGCAAGTACGGCCAATGCCACAGCCGCTAAATATTCTTCCATACCTGCATCCATAGAGATCGAAGGCGTGCTTGTAAAAGCAATATTCGAAACCCATAATCCTACAATTCCAAAAATGGATATCCCCACGATCTTAACCAAAGCCATGGAAAATGAGACGTTTTCTATTACACGATTACCCGAGATATTTACTACAAAAGCAAATATAAGCAAGCCCACACCCAGGATCGGTACAAGGTAGCTACTCTGATCGATGTTGAAAAGTTGTATCGTATAGGTTCCGAAGGTACGGGCAACAAGGCTTTCATTGATGACCATGGAAAATGCCATTAGTAGCGCTGCAAAGCCTGTCATCAGACCTTTACCATATGTCTTCTCCAGGTACATAGCGATCCCTCCTGCCGAGGGATAGGTATTTGAAAATTTGATGTAGGAATATGCACTGAAAGCGGTAACAACTGCACCCAGAAGGAATATAAGTGGAAACAATAGCCCGGCCAGTTCAGCAATCTGCCCCAGCAATGCGAATATCCCTGCACCGATCATAACCCCGGTACCTAAAGAAACGGCACCTGTAAGTGTCAGACTATTTTTTTCATACCGACCCATACTCAATCCCTTTTGAATATCCCCTATTAAGGTTACATCTAATAATATAAATCAAATTTGAACCCTAATTTAACTATGCAATCAGAATAGAAATAAATTTAATTGATTGAGTTTTCTTTATAAGTATGGGGCTAAAAGCATTATTCTTAAACTGTACATTGAAGAAATCTCCAGAGATTTCCAATACGAGAGCATTGATCGACAAAGCAGTCAGACTATTTTCTGAAATGGACATTGAAAGTGAGGTCATAAGAGTTGTTGACTACAATGTCAAATTTGGCATCTATTCGGATATGGGAGATGGTGACGAATGGCCCCTGATATTGAAAAAGATTAAAGAATGTGATATCCTTGTTATCGGTTCTCCAATATGGTTCGGTGTACGGGCCTCTGTTACACAGCTTGTAATTGAAAGACTTGACGGGACATATATGGAAGGAGACCCTGAAACCGGCCAGTTCCCCCTTTACGGGAAAGTTGCGGGAGTCCTTGTCACAGGTAATGAGGACGGTGCTCATAATATAGGAGCTCACACCCTATTCAACCTTACCCACCTTGGATGCACTGTCCCCCCTAACGTCGACAGTTACTGGGTAGGAAATGCAGGGCCAGGTCCAAGCTACATCGAAGCAGGTGGCGAGAGGCATCTTTACACGAACAAGACAGTCCGTTACATGACACATAACCTGGCATTCTTTGCCAGATTGCTGCAAGATAATCCAATTCCCACCAATCTTAATGAACTGTACGAGCAGGCAAAAGAAGAAAGTGACTGAACAAAGAATCGGTATTTGTCTCTTTTTTACGTTTTGGAGGTAGCGTCCCACATTTTCTGTAAATTCCATGTACCTCTATCTGTCCTTATTC
>JAWSUM010000057.1:0-18154 GCA_033549165.1 Methanolobus sp. | reverse complement strand
ATGATAAGATCAATCTCAATGGCAATGAATATGAGATCGTGGAACGGGGAATAACTTATAAAAAAGAGGATTTTGGTATATCTGAGAAGCTGGTCAAATACGATTTTGTAACGCCGTGGTTTGCACTAAATCAGAGGAACCACAGGAAATATCTGTCCTCTGACAGAGATCAGCAGGTAGAATTGCTCAGAAAGAATTTAGTTGGTAATATGCTTTCCATGTCGAAGTCCCTGGATTACCAGGTGCCTGACAAGATTAAGTGCCATACCGAACTGCAAGAGCGCAGTTCAAGTCTGAAGGGGAATGAGATCCTTGCCTTCAAAGGCTTTTTTGTCACAAACTTCCAGATTCCCGATTATCTCGGTCTGGGTAAATCCGTGTCGCGTGGTTTTGGAACGGTGAAAAGATGCAACTCGTAATCAATTCCTATGGCTCTTTCCTTAAAAAGCATCAGAACTGTTTTCTCGTCAAGAATGAAGACAAGGTGTTTGAAGTCTCAGCAAACAAAGTTGAAAGCATTCTTATTACCACATCTGCGATCATTACTACTGATGCTGTCAAGTTTGCCGTGGAGAATAACATCGATATAGTCTTCCTGGATCACTTTGGTGACCCTTATGGAAGGGTCTGGCATTCAAAGCTTGGGAGCACCACGCTTATTCGCAGGCGACAGCTTGAGATTGCAGATAAAGAACGGGGTTTCGAGTTGGCAAGAGGCTGGATAGAGACCAAGATGGACAATCAGATCGAATTCTTGAAAGACCTTAAGAAGAACCGGCCTGAAAAACGCGAAGAAATGGATGAGTATATCGCAAACATTGAAATGATGCGAGACCAGCTTCTTGAATTTGATGGCATTCTCGATGATGTACGGGGCAGCATCATGGGAACAGAAGGCATGGCCTCAAGGCATTATTTCAAGGCATTAAGTTACATAATGCCGGAAAAGTGGAAATTTGAAGGAAGGAGCAGGAATCCGGCAGTTGATGAATTTAACTGCCTGCTTAATTATGGCTACGGCGTCTTGTATTCAATGGTGGAAAAGGCCTGCATCCTTTCAGGCCTTGACCCTTATGTAGGATTCATACACACTGACAACTATAACAAGAAATCCCTGGTTTTTGACCTGATCGAGATGTATCGTGTTCATGTAGACAGGACAGTTGTCAATCTCTTCTCAAAAAGAAAAGTCAAAGAGGAATACTTTGACAGCATTCCCAATGGATTAAGTCTCAATAAAGAAGGAAAAGCTGTGCTTATCCAATCGCTCAACGAGGTTCTGGACCAGACTATCAATTATCATGGCAGGAATATCAAGATCAGAAACACAATACAGCGTGATTGCCATAAAATTGCGAATTCACTTATCAAATAAAAGGTGAAAAGATGTTGGTGTGGGTAATATACGATATTGCAGAAAATTCAGTTCGAAAAAAGGTGAGTGATAGGTGTAAGAACTATGGACTTTACAGGGTTCAGAAAAGTGTCTTCCTGGGAGATCTCAATGCCAATCAGAGGGATTCTCTGGCAGTCGAATGTGAAGATGTCATAGATTCGGATGTAGATTCTGTTTACATTTTCCCCATGGATGATGAATCATTCAGAAAAGTCAAACTGATAGGCCAGGCCTTTGATAAGGAGCTTGTTAATGATGAAGTGTTAACAACTTTCTTCTGAGGATAACCATGGAAGAAATAAAAAGTGTGAGTTCTACAATAGTAACTATCTCGGATGTGCTGGAATATCTGTTCTGTCCCAGATTCATCTATTTTATGTACTGTCTGGACATTCCTCAACACCAGGAGAAAAGGTTCAAGGTTGTCAAAGGAAGAGATATTCATAAACAGCGTCAGATGACGAACAGGGAATATGTCAGGAAAAAACTGAACTGTATCAGAAAAAAATCCGAAGTCTATGTCGTTTCCAAATCTCATCATATCAAAGGAATCATTGATGAAGTCCTCTTTCTGGATGATGGTACTGCTGCTCCACTGGAATACAAGTTTGCAGAATACAAAAACAAGATTTTTTCAACTTACAAATACCAGCTTGTTCTTCAGGCTTTGCTGATAAAAGAAAATTACAATATAGAAGTAGAAAAAGGTTATATCTGCTACACTCGCAGTAATAATATGGTCAAGGAACTGATTTTTAAATCATCAGATTTTCAAAAGGCCGACGAGATTATCTCAGATATCGTAGAGATAGTTGACAAAGGCAAATATCCGGCAGCATCCAAATCGACGAATAAATGTATTGATTGTTGTTACAGAAATATCTGTGTATGACGTAATTTTCTTATACTTATAAGGAGTTCAATAATTTTGCAGCAAGAATTGGTGTGTTCCGAAAGAAGCAATTTAAGGCTTTATTTTGCTAAATACAGGAAAAATTTGCGCTATTCCAAATCAAGATCCATTATAACAAGGATTGAAACCGCTGTAAATGGTGAGTGGGAAGAACTGAAATCCAATTCCAAATCAAGATCCATTATAACAAGGATTGAAACCCGATTCACATTGAACAAATAATTAAGATGTGTGCTGATTCCAAATCAAGATCCATTATAACAAGGATTGAAACCCGTATGTCTGTGTCCGGGAGTTCCAGAAAAACGGATTCCAAATCAAGATCCATTATAACAAGGATTGAAACAACGGTAAAATTAGATAAATCACCAGACCATTTACTAATTCCAAATCAAGATCCATTATAACAAGGATTGAAACAGTTTTGCCTTACCCTTAATCAAGTGGTGCCCTTCGGATTCCAAATCAAGATCCATTATAACAAGGATTGAAACACTTCTCCTACTGCATATAACGTGTACGAAATAAGAATTCCAAATCAAGATCCATTATAACAAGGATTGAAACAATAATAGGTTATAGTGGTACTCCTACAATTGACCTATTCCAAATCAAGATCCATTATAACAAGGATTGAAACATAGCTTTCTTATTCTTTGCCATGAGGGCGATATCGATTCCAAATCAAGATCCATTATAACAAGGATTGAAACCCGAAATTCCGATTGCTCTGCGTGCCATTTTATCTCATTCCAAATCAAGATCCATTATAACAAGGATTGAAACACGTCTGAATATGCGACGCATGATGCAGCAATACAATTCCAAATCAAGATCCATTATAACAAGGATTGAAACCTTTTATGATTATCACCTACTGATAGATTATCTTTATAATTCCAAATCAAGATCCATTATAACAAGGATTGAAACTATATATCCAAATCGACTTTAATGTGTGAATTGAATATTCCAAATCAAGATCCATTATAACAAGGATTGAAACATTTCGTAATTAATTCATAGCACTTGTTACAAAATATATTCCAAATCAAGATCCATTATAACAAGGATTGAAACATGAAATTCGATAGAATACACGATAGTGATTGAAATAATTCCAAATCAAGATCCATTATAACAAGGATTGAAACAAGGAAGCGGCGAACCAATACTTGCAATCACGGTCTATTCCAAATCAAGATCCATTATAACAAGGATTGAAACTGATACACCAGACTGAACTAACATATTATGATAATATTCCAAATCAAGATCCATTATAACAAGGATTGAAACACTGATCAGCGGTATCAGCATGAATATCAATACCTATTCCAAATCAAGATCCATTATAACAAGGATTGAAACTCAAGAATTGCATCCATTATGTCTGCAACGTCTTTATTCCAAATCAAGATCCATTATAACAAGGATTGAAACTTTTCACTGAAGTGCTGACAGACTCGGAGACACCGAATTCCAAATCAAGATCCATTATAACAAGGATTGAAACATCCGTTACCATCTATTAGCAAATCCGATATTCGGATAATTCCAAATCAAGATCCATTATAACAAGGATTGAAACAACAAAACGCATGTATACACTGTCACAGCAACCAAATTCCAAATCAAGATCCATTATAACAAGGATTGAAACAAAAAACAGACGGCCTTAGGAACCTGTCAAACCATATTCCAAATCAAGATCCATTATAACAAGGATTGAAACCTTCGTATTCCATACCAGCTCTTAGGATTGTCCCGGATTCCAAATCAAGATCCATTATAACAAGGATTGAAACAAAAACGTTAAATCAGAAAAGCAGGACATGGAAAGATTCCAAATCAAGATCCATTATAACAAGGATTGAAACACTACATTAAATATGGTGTCGTCTGTTGTTTTCATATTCCAAATCAAGATCCATTATAACAAGGATTGAAACATGAACAGGGTACACAGAAAGGAGGATCGTCTTACAAATTCCAAATCAAGATCCATTATAACAAGGATTGAAACTTGCAAGATGATGGAGGATACATGAAAGCCAATAAAATTCCAAATCAAGATCCATTATAACAAGGATTGAAACATGTGCCTGATTGTAATGATACAGTCGTTGTGTTTCCATTCCAAATCAAGATCCATTATAACAAGGATTGAAACTATCTGTGATAGCATCAAAAGCATTTGTGGGCTTTATTCCAAATCAAGATCCATTATAACAAGGATTGAAACATGATAGGAAAGAAGCAATTAAAGATATCGATTATATTCCAAATCAAGATCCATTATAACAAGGATTGAAACACAACATGTACAGAACAATAGAAAACATTGATTTCCAATTCCAAATCAAGATCCATTATAACAAGGATTGAAACCTGATATTGGTTTAATTGCCATGATATATCACTAAATTCCAAATCAAGATCCATTATAACAAGGATTGAAACATTCAAAGCCGTCTGGTAAAAAAATAAAGTTCTAATTCCAAATCAAGATCCATTATAACAAGGATTGAAACCCTTTCATGATGATACTGTACCACCGCCATCATGGAAGATTCCAAATCAAGATCCATTATAACAAGGATTGAAACATATCATTAAGTATTGATATTGTCACAATACCATCAATTCCAAATCAAGATCCATTATAACAAGGATTGAAACAAAAATATATTTGCTTACCTATAATTTCACTTCCTTATTCCAAATCAAGATCCATTATAACAAGGATTGAAACATCATTTTTTAATGCGTATAACATTTTATTCACCCATATTCCAAATCAAGATCCATTATAACAAGGATTGAAACAAAAGGAGTTGAGGCACTATATCCCTCACTGAAAATATTCCAAATCAAGATCCATTATAACAAGGATTGAAACTTGAACGAACTTCGATTGTCTTATGGCCTTCTGCAATATTCCAAATCAAGATCCATTATAACAAGGATTGAAACACAGCCCGGAACAGACGGGCACATCAACAAGACTCTATTCCAAATCAAGATCCATTATAACAAGGATTGAAACTCCGTTGTTTTCAATGGCAAAAAAAGATTATCACAATTCCAAATCAAGATCCATTATAACAAGGATTGAAACAAATATACTTCTGTCCTGAATGTGGCGAGGAAGTGAATTCCAAATCAAGATCCATTATAACAAGGATTGAAACTCCGTTCGTTCAGTCACGGGCTTCTGTATGACTTGTATTCCAAATCAAGATCCATTATAACAAGGATTGAAACAAAATGAATTTTCTATTGACAGCCCGTCATTTGAATATTCCAAATCAAGATCCATTATAACAAGGATTGAAACATAAAAAGGTCCACACCTTTAGTAAACAGCTTCCATATTCCAAATCAAGATCCATTATAACAAGGATTGAAACAAGGTGACATCTGTGTTATCGAAAACTCACTTGAAAATTCCAAATCAAGATCCATTATAACAAGGATTGAAACAACATTTAAAACACCTCTATTTCTGTCTGTTCCTAGATTCCAAATCAAGATCCATTATAACAAGGATTGAAACATTTTTCAAAGGCATTGACCAGAGCACCCCTGAAAGATTCCAAATCAAGATCCATTATAACAAGGATTGAAACCCCAGAGTAGCCATTCCTTTGGCTACATGAATCACCATTCCAAATCAAGATCCATTATAACAAGGATTGAAACAGAACAATGCGATCTTATCGTATGTTATCGCCCGGTATTCCAAATCAAGATCCATTATAACAAGGATTGAAACTAAAAGAAATGCTAAAAGACGGTATTCCACTGGATATTCAAAATCAACATCTATTATAACAAGGATTGAAACGAGATCTCAGTAAACCAAGGCGTCTTGATCTGCCAAATTTTACAGGTTTTCTTTTCCCATCAAGGAATGTAACCAATTCACCAAGCGGCTGGGTTTTCCAATCCTCCGGTATCACTCCCACTTCAGTCTGCTTGTATCCGGCCGGGATGCTCTCAGCAGCACATTCAGAGGTCATGCGGCCTCACCTCCAGTTCTTCCTCGATCTTCTCCAGTTGTGCTTTCAGTTCCTCCTTGGATGGGAGGTAGAGCTGGTATTTAGGAGAGAAGATATTGGCGTTCTTTGGCAGGGTAAGCTCTACCAGTGCGTCATTCTTGCGGCGGCAGAGGATGATGCCGATGGTGGGGAGTTCGTCAGCGGTCTTAACATACCTGTCGAAGTAGTTCACATACATCTGCATCTGGCCGAGATCCTGGTGGGTAAGCTTGTCCCGTTTCAGGTCGATAAGGACATAGCAGCGCAGAAGCCGGTTGTAGAATACGAGGTCCACGTAGAAATGGTCATTGTCAAAGGTGAAACGCTTCTGGCGGCCCTCGAAGAGAAAACCTTTGCCAAGCTCCAGCAGGAAGGTCTCAAGCCTGTCTATGATAGCGGATTCCAGGTCGTTCTCTGACCAGCAAGACCTCTCCTCCAGGTCAAGGAACTCCAGCACCAGCGGGTTTTTGATAAGATCTGCCGCCTTTTCAACGATCAGTCCCTGCTCGGAAAGTTTGCGGATCTCTTCCTTATTACGGCTCAGAGCCAGCCGTTCATAGAGTGAACTCGATATCTGCCTCTCCAGCTCGCGCACGCTCCAGTGGTTCTGTGCGGCTTCGATCTCATAGAACCGGTGCTCCTTGGGGTTATCTATAGTCAGAAGGGTCACATAGTGGGACCACCCAAGAGTGAATCTGTCAAGCAGACGTGACACGACATCCTGCCGCTCATCAGCTTTCAGGAACGTTTCATCGGATATCGCAGACACCGTCTGCGTAATTGGAAGATAGCCCTGCGGTTGCAGAACCTTATCCTCCATCCCGGATTCCGCAGATATTGTCTGCGAAATCTGTTTCTGAGTCAGGTAGAACTTACGGCATTGCTCAAGAGTCCGGACAGAAAAGCCCCGGCCCAGCTGATCTCTTAGTTCATCTGACAGGCGCCTGATCAGTTGAGTGCCATACTCAGCCCGGTCACACCCATTCTGTTCATACTCGACGATATACCATCCAAAAAGCCAGTTTCTGATCACAAGGTGAATGTCAACTGAGCGAGCAGCCCGTAGTTGCATCTCTTTATGGGTCTGTTTGCACAGATCGACAAGATGCTGGAAGCCGTAATCATTCCCAGAGTTCATAGCTCAAATCCCATCCTTTCAAGGTGCCGGTTAACTTTTGCCTCCAGCTCGGCCACATGCTCTGTCATCTGTGGCAATGGTGTCTCATAACGCTCGGCCAGCTCCTTTACACGCTGGCTCAGGGACTGGCTGATACGGTCCATCTCTCCGTGAATGTCGGACTCAAGCCTGGAAAGCCATTTATCATCCACGACCAGTGTCCTGATCTCGTCCTCGGTGAGTTTTGGATACCGGGCATAGGCCTTTGCGTCAAGGGCTGCCTCTGCATCCTTGATGTCTTTTTTCAGCTTTGTTTCCCGGTTGTTCAGTCTAACCCACTCGTTGAGCACAGCAGCTTCCTCCTTTGCTTCCTTATCGTCTTTGATCTCTTTCAGACGGGCAGTTACATTGGCTTTATTCACCCTGTCAAGCTCGGAAAATGCACCATCTTCGCCTCCCTGCTCCTCCTCAAGTTCCTTCATGGAGGCACTCACACTTTCAAGGTCAGCTGTCAGTTTATCAATAGCCGCCTGTTCTTCAGAGAAATAACGAGCCACTATCAATGATTTTGGTATAAGGTCGCAGGTCCAGCCTTTATCCTTACCTTTCTTATCTTTGATGAGAGATACCTGAGCCTTCCAACCGTCGGCAGAGATTAGGTAACAATCGTCCTGCATGGTTTCGACCCAATAGTCCATCAGGTGCTGGTACACGTCATAATGGTTCATAAGCGGCCTGTCTGTGTAATGGGCCAGCAGGTCTTCAGAGAGTTCGCTTATAATCTCCTTCGGATGACAACCTGCTTCCAGTTGCTTTAGAATGGAAGACGACCTGTCCCGCCATTCAGCAAAGTGCTGGTTCATGCCATCAATGAAAGCTGCAAACTCAGGATGCTCATAGATCGTGGATTTGATAGCTGATTTATCCACTGCAAGCTCCATGTAACTAGGTCGTATCTCTCTGAACAGAGCCTGATTGAGCTGCGGACATACATCCCAGTAACGCCGCAGCGCATCAATATCAGCACATGGTATGCCACCATGCAGATGGCCTTCAATGTCCTGATGGTCCTCTTCCTGCTGGCTGTCGATGTAGCGTGGGAGGTTAAGATTGAACTCGTTCTTCTCTATCTCCTCAAAGCTGACCATCCTCGAATATTTCAAAACCTCTGCCTGTCGGGTGAAAACGTCCACTATCTTGTGGATATCCTGGGAACGAAGACGGTTCTTGGGCCCATCCTTCATGAAACCTGCACTTGCATCTATCATGAATATGCCCTTACGGGCATGAGCATCTTCCTTGTCGAGAACAATAATGCAGGCAGGAATGCCTGTGCCATAGAACAGGTTGGCAGGAAGGCCGATTATACCTCTGATGTAACCCTTACGTACAAGCGCCCGACGAATGTCCGCCTCTGCGTTTCCACGGAACAGCACGCCATGTGGTAGGATACATGCACCCTTGCCTGTGCTCTTGAGTGAGCGCACAATGTGCAGCAGATAGGCATAATCTCCCTGCTTGGCAGGTGGCACACCAAAAGGCTTGAAGCGCTCATATGGATCGTTAAGAGAATCAAGGCCAGTGCTCCATCGCTTGTCACTGAACGGTGGATTGGCCACAACATAATCGAAGGTCTTGACCGTGTCCCCGTCCTTGAACTTCGGGTCTGCCAGAGTATTACCATGTTCAATAAGTGCCTCAGCATTATCATGCAGGATCATGTTCATGTAAGCTAACCCTGCAGTTGCGGACTCCTTCTCCTGCCCGTATATGCTTAGCTTTGTTCTTGCCTCGGCTGCAACCTTCAAAAGCAGTGAACCCGAGCCACAGGTGGGGTCATATACAGAGGTCGCATTCGTGGTCTCTGCACGGCGTATGCCAAGTATCTGTGCAATAACCCGGCTGACCTCGGATGGAGTATAGAACTGTCCCTTGCTCTTCCCGCTCTCCGTTGCGAAATGCCGCATCAGGTACTCGTAGGCATCACCTAGGATATCATCGTCATCGGCACGGTTCTTAGAAAAATCAAGCGCAGGGTTCTCGAAGATAGCTATAAGATTGGTGAGCCTCTCAACCTTCTCCTTTCCACTGCCAAGCTTGGACTCACTGTCAAAGTCCGGCATATCTGACAGCTGCTTGTTAGCACTGACCAGAGGACCGATTATCTTCTTGTTTATCTGGTCGCCAATATCCGGCTTACCCTTGAGCGCAACCATATCCTTAAAACTTGCACTTGCAGGTATTTTGATAGGCGCATAAGGCATACCATCGTACTTGTCACTGATGTACTTAATGAAAAGAAGAACAAGAACATAGTCTTTGTACTGACTGGCATCCATTCCACCAAGCAGTTCATCGCAACTGGACCATAGAGAAGAATAGAGTTCTGATTTTTTTAAAGCCATGTACAATCACCAATTATTGTATCTCAGGGACATCTCCCTTGATACTATGGAAGGATATACAATGGGTTCAAACTTAAAAATGGTACGCAATGCTTTAGTGGCGCTTCGTATACTAAAATTAATGTAGTCTCCGTTATTATGCATTTATTTTTCATCCTCGTAGACGTCTACCGATTCTTATGTTATTGTGAGAGACAACAAACATGTTCTTGTTCAAAGAAGATTATATCTTTTATTTAAAAAGCATTCTGCTTACAAATAAATTCTATAATGTTTTCTCATCTACTCTCAGGTGAACACAAATTGTTAATCTTCGAAAAGAGTCATAGCAATTGGTTAAAAAGAAAAATCAACTGTATATGAGGAAATTAAATGCTTGATTTCCTTTATACTTCATCATTAATCTTTCTTAATATTACAACACGACGAGGCTATTCTTTTCTCAGACCAGAATGATTCGGAACAATATCTATCACATATCCATTCAATTCCCTTGTCACTCTGCTTATTATACTGTCAATCTCTTCTGTTTCTTCCTTATTGATCCTATCAGAATAGATGTCACTGATAGTCATGAGACTGGCAGCAGCCAGAGCCAGAGAAATAGAAAGCACGTCCACTGTCACTTCTTCGCGGTAATCGAAATCGCCCATGGCGCTCTTTATTCCCGGGTGAGCGGAATTGGAAATGAGTATGTAGAACTCATCGACCTGTTTTTTCTTCTCGCCGGTGTACAATACCTCGCGCACTCTTGATGGCCTGAGCCAGTGATGCTTGTTCTTCAGTTCTTTTTCCTCGTCTGGTGTAAGTGTGCCTAACTGCTGTTTATAGAAAATGTATGCTTCCCTGTCGGTCAGGTGAAGCAGGTACATATGGGTGATTCCCTCAAAAACGGTCCTCAGGTTGAGGTAAGCGGGATTGTTCAAACCGATGCATGCTAATTTGTAGGCTGCCATCAAATAATGATTATTGCGCTCGAACAATACCGGAATAATGGACCCTGGACCTTTTAAACGTTTACCTGTCCTTTTGAATTCATCGAGGAACCCCGTATTCAAAATTGTGGTAAGGTAAAACAAAAGTTCGATGGAATCCTGAAAGATATC
This sequence comes from Methanolobus sp., assembly GCA_033549165.1. Lineage (GTDB taxonomy): Archaea > Halobacteriota > Methanosarcinia > Methanosarcinales > Methanosarcinaceae > Methanolobus. Next base: position 7,174 of record JAWSUM010000057.1, on the reverse strand, counting down.
CAGTTTTGCAGCGTGTTCTTTGAAGATTATGTCTTTTCTGTAAAGGAGGATGGACTCAATGTCATTATAATCACGCCTTTTGACCCCTGGATACATTTTTTGAACTCCTTCATTGGTTTCTGTTTTCCTCGGAAAAGGAAAGCTTAAGTAAAGCTCTTTTTATATCTACTAGTAGAAAAGGTTAACACAGGGGGTAGTATTATTCAACATAAGCTTAGCTTGAAGCATATTTTACTAAAGGCCTCTATCTGCATGTGCGTTCTGCTGGTAATGGTCATATGTTCATCATCGGCAGCTGCGCAGTATGATGACGGGAACGAAGTCACGATAACAGATTCAAATGATGAAGGGAATGCATCTGTAAACAATGAAAGTACCGTAACTTTCGAGGATCAGACATCAGATGGTAATTCAGTGGTTGTTGCTACGGCTTTTTTGCCTGAGGGCGGCTATGTGGTTATCCATGAAGTTTCTGACGGGGCTGCCGGTCCGGTGGTGGGGAACAGCGAATATCTGGAACCGGGAGAGCACTCTCTGATTGATGTTGAATTGGATGAGCCATTAGATTCCGATCAGGAGCTCATTGCAATGAACCACATAGATGACGGTAATGAGGTTTATGAATTTCCGGGTCCGGATGGGCCATATACTATAAATGGTGATGCAGTCACAGATTCTGCAATGATGACATTAGAAACCGGAACAACTGTTGAGGATAATGAAAGCACTGTGATGGATAATGAAAGCACTGTAATATTCGATGACCAGAGTACTGAAGGTAGTATGGTCCTTGTAGCTTCGGTATCTCTTCCTGATGGTGGTTATGTAGTTATCCATGAAAGTGGGAATGGTTCTGCAGGAACTGTGATCGGAAATTCCGAATACCTGGAAGCCGGTAATTACTCTGATGTGGAGATCGAGCTTGATACACCTATTGACACAGACCAGGAGCTCATTGCAATGACCCACATAGATGACGGAGATCAGATCTACCAGTTCCCTGGGCCGGATGTGCCATATACTTCGAACGGTGTCCCTGTCACAGATCCTGCAATGGTAACTGTGGAAAGTGAGCCTTCAGCTCAGACGCCTGGTTTTGAGGTCTTGATAGCCCTAAGCTTGCTGTTTATCGCTGGATATTATTACAGAAGAAAGCAGAATAATTGATACCTCGAGGTACAACAATCAGAAGGAATTCGCCAACTTTCACCATGTGCTGGACCAGCTCTCTCTCGATTTGCGAACGCAGCGGAAGTTTGACGAACTCTTAGGCCAATGGTGGTATGATACTGTGCTTGATGCCGAACATGGGTATATAACAAGAGCTACGTTTCTTAGGATTATACGACCATTTCGGCTTTATTATTTTCTCATCTGCCCTTGGGTTCAAGAAGCTTGATCATCGGCTCTTCAAGCAGGCTCTGGAACGCCTTGACCTTGAACCTCATCAGGTGCTAAGTATTGGGGATACGCCGGAGAATGATATCATTCCTCCTCAGGAACTGGGAATGAAAACTATGATGCATATAAGGGATGCATGGAAGATGATTCCCTGATGTGAGAACCTTTCTTATTTATGGTTTCAGATATTACTTTATGGTTTTCCTATCTTAATTAACAGTTCTTACGGTCACATCCATTGTAGCCGAAGCGATTGTAATCTTGTTATCCTTCTGGATATCTTCCAGGATCAATCTACTTATTTTGTCGTGAAGGAGTCTTCTCTCCCTTGAAAGCGTCAGATATCTGATATGGAGCTCTATCCAGTTATCGGTTATCTTCAAGTATATGGCTGGTTCCCTTATGCCATCAGCAAGATAATATTTCTTATTCAGTTCCGATATCTGCTCCTGTGCTGCGATTGTCAGGTCCCTCGTCTCTTCCCTGACAATTCTCATTATCCTTTCATTTGCATCTTTCCAGTCGCTGTCATAGGTAAGGGGAACAGTGATCTCTTCCCAGATGAAAGGGTTGTCCTTGGTGTAGTTGTTTATGTGGCTGTTGAGGACAAAACCGTTAGGGATGGTAGTTATTCTCCCTGTTGGCTGGTCTGCATTTACCCACTCTTTCAGTTCAAAGAGTGTTGTGTTCAAAATGCCTATGTCTATTACATCCCCGAATTTGGAATTTACTTCAACCCGGTCACCGACCCTGTAGGTACTGCTGGTAAAAACGATTATCCCACCCATGAAGTTCTTGAATAGATCCTGCAGGGCAACTGTCACGCCTGCGGCTATCAGTCCGTATGATACAAGAAGCACTTGTGGGTCTGCGACCCATATACGGGTCACTGCCAGTAAGAGTGCTACAATATAAAGAATGGAAACAATTTTACTTATCTCATATTGTGTTTTCTTGTCAGTGATATTTTTTATCACTGCGCGCTCAAGGATCACTTTGAAAAAAATGTGGATTATAGTCAACCAGAGAAGAGTAGCATATATCTCATCCAGGTACTGGTTATGGTATGTTGAAACTGCAACCCTGGAAGCTATGGTAAGTATCAGGAGAAAAAAAACAATTATGAATTCTTTCATCATTATTTTGAATGATAGATTGCGATAAATACTTTTTTTGCTTGTAGCTATAAATATAGTAATCTTGTTAGCGAACTTGCAGGATGATTTCCTGATTACTATTAAGATGGAGTCTGTAAATCCAGAAAAAAAAGAGGGTGATGGTATGGCATTATGCCATAACAGCCCTGTAGAGATCACAGAATCTGATACGGATGATCAGTATCTTCTTGGTGGTCTGTGGTTCTGGTAACATTCCCTGCAGTATACAGGCCTGTCGCCGGATGGGACGAATGGTACCTCAGTTTCCTGGTTGCAGTCGGCACATACTGCCTTGTGCATCTCTCTTGGGCCACTTGGTCTAAAGCCACCGCCGCCACCTCTGCCGCCGCTACCGCCTCTTGAGCCGCCGGATCTAAAGCCACCGTCTCTGTCTCCTCTGTCGTTCCTTGGACCACTTGGTCTGTAGCCACCGCTTCTGCCGTTGCCGCCTCTATTATCGTCTCTCATGTTTGATTTCCTTTGTTTGTTTTATGTATTTGTTCCCGGTTTTTCCGGTTTTCAGAATAATCGCATGACTCGTTCAATTTGATCTTTACCTGCTCTCCAATCCTGTACCTGGCACACTAAACAGATGTTTGAGGCAACAACTGAGTTATCCCTCTGGAAAACATTAACTTGTGACACTCGGACAGACTTAACTGAGACGGGAACATTTATCCTGCAATCGATACGATTAATCCTCTTCATTAGCAATTAACCTAGAATAAGAAGATAGCGGGGTAATCCCTCTCTTAACTCATCAAGTAAGTTAACTGTAAAATCCTCTATGCTTTTTTAATATAAATTCCTTGCTATTATAACGTCACAAATGGTAAACTGCCGGAGGTAAGAGGTTTTTTTACACTATACGATTTTCAGTTCCTTTAGTTATCTCTGAATTCCGGAAACTGAAGAGTTCTGTAGAACATTATTCAAAAATTCTTTAAAATACTTATCTTCTTTTTTGTAATTTGGTCAACGCAAGGACACCAGGATGCAAGGATTCAAAGTAACATTTTTCCTGTGCCTACGTGTTCTTGCATCTTTGAGTTCTTAATAATGAATTTGGGATCATTGAATGAAAACCTGTTATTCGCCGGCATCTACACAGAGGCGTTGAAAGAAAAGGTTAAAAAAGATTGATCTACATAAAAACTTAACAAACTGACCATCAACAAACCAGTTGAAAGGACTTTCATATCATGACAAACGAAGACAATAAACCTGTAATTGCTATCATGCGGCCTGAAAAGTACATCCGGGATTCAGTAGAACTTGCACAGTCAATGGGCTTTGAGCCTCTTTCTATTCCTATGGTGGAACTGAATAACATGAAGGATCGGGGATTTGACCCTTTTTTCTCACGGATCATGAAAGGGGAGACTGACTATGTGATCTTCACTGACGCCAGTGGGATAGATTTCACGTTAAGGAAGATTCCCTACTCTATAAGGTCCCAGTTCGTTGAAGCGCTGAGCCGGCTGTATGTCGTAGCCATCGGACCCGAGACAAAGCAGGCACTTGAAGATGCAGGTGTGAAAGTAGAAGGGATGCCTTCCCATTACAGTTCCGAAGGACTTATAGACTATCTACGCGATGATGCAGAAGGAGTTATCATGGATATTGCCAGGGGTTATGCCTGTTCCTCCGTGCTTGTTGACGGTCTGCGGGACTTTGGTGCTACGGTATTCGAGACCGCCGTGTACAATCTTATAGACCCTGACGGCGACGAGCAAAAAGAACTTATTGAGACAGTCATGAAAGGAAGTATCGATATTTTTGCTTTCACTCACTGTGTGATGGTCCACAATTTCTTTGACCATGCCAAAAGACTCGGCCGTGAAAAAGATATTGCCGAGGTATTGAACAGTTCCATAGTTGCTGCAATGGGTGATGCGACCGCACAGGCACTCAGGTTGCACAGGGTAAAGGCTGGTGTCATACCGGACAACTTCACCTTTGAGGAACTGCTGAGAGCCTCCATGAAGGCGTATGTAGACAGGAAGAAAGGTGCCTGACTTCTTCTCTTTTCTCTTTTATTTTTTATCCTCTTCATCTTCCGTATTCAATGAGGTATAGATCCGGCTGACGCCTTCCATTATCCTGAAACCACGGGCCGTGATCATATAATCTCCTCTTTCGTGCCTCTGCATGATAAGTCCGGAGTCACTGAGTTTTTGGAGATGGAACAAAAGGTTTCCTCCTCTGAGGCCAGTGAGTTCGGAAAGTGAGGAAAATGTCCTTGTTTCCGTATAAACTGCTCTGAGTATCTCCATACGTTTCTGGTGGCAAACGGGTTCCAGGATATCATTGACAACATTCTGTATTGGCAGCGAACCCATATCTCTTCCCTGCTCCCTGTTCGCATTATATATGTCCATCGAATGCATCAGGTTCACCTGTTTGGAGAAGAGCTCGGTCAGCTCCGAATAGCATGTACTGCACTTCTTATAGGGAAGTATGTTCCTGATCTCATTCATTTTTGACCGGTTTGCCTCAATGTTCCTCCCGGATATCCTGTTCTGCCGGATCATATCTGTATTCCTGTCCAGCAGGTCTGTAAAGATGGAAGTGCACTCTTCTTTTCTTTCGCACTTGCGGACCATGTTCTTAGAAAGGCCGGTCCTCACCTCTTCATCAAGATGTTTGGCAATAGTGTTGCCATAATCCTTTTCCATATGATTCAGAATGGTCTCCATGTGTTGCTGGTTTGCCTGTTCTATGAATGATCTCATGTCATTATGGATGTCAAAAAGCTTTGATTTTATTTCCGAGAATTCGGATTCAAAATCCTGTGTTTCTTCCATATCCCTGAATATGGTGTCTTCTCTATAAAGGTTTCTGGATAATACCTGAAAGTCATTCTTGTATACTTGCATGCACCTTGTACACTGCAGTAACGCTAAAGTATATACTGGAAACCGTGCTATTACTTCTTACTGCCTCCTTTCCCGGGAATATCAACTAAGGCAGGCTACAACAAACAAAAGAGGAGTTCAATATGAGTGTAAGAGATGATATACACAGTCAGATCGTCGCAGGTCTTGGAAACGCAACATTCCCAATAGAATCCCCGGAAAAACTGCTGGCTGCATTTCCGGCAGGTGCGGATACCACATGCAGGTCAGGAGATGTTGCAGTGACAGCTGGTGAAGCAGGTGCACTGCTCAAACCATCGGATTTCCCTTTCAGGAGTGCAAAAGCAGTCGCAGATACTATAGTAGAGAGGGCGGGACTATAAGTCTCTTCCTTTCTTTATAATTTAAATTCATGTGTTTGTCTGCATTTCATCCTTCTTTTTAAGGAATCCTGCATTTGTAAAACCCAATATCCGGATACTTTTTCCTCCTTTTTTACCGGTTATTTTTATATCATACTGACCTAATCTACTCCTAAAAAAGGTCATGAATTGCGCAAACGGTTGAATTATGGAACTAACGCTACTCACTGATATCGGAATTATTTTTGGTCTGTCGATAATAATCCTCCTGTTATTTCATAGGATGAGGCTTTCTCCGGTTCTGGGATTCCTTGTAACAGGTATACTTGCAGGCCCGCACGGACTTGGTATTATTACGGGGGTCGAAGAGGTCGAAGCCCTTGCGGAGATCGGTATCATTCTCCTGCTTTTCACTATCGGTATCGAGATGTCCATTAAGGATCTCTGGGATATCAAAAAAGCAGTGCTCTTGGGTGGAGGACTGCAGGTGGTCATCACCACGGTGTTGGTTTACTACATATGCAGATACCTGGAACTTACTCCAGGTACATCGTTGTTCATGGGTTTTCTTGTCTCGCTGAGCAGTACTGCCATCGTGCTTAAACTGCTGCAGGAAAAGGGAGAGATCTACACACCCTATGGGAAGACCTCTCTGGGAATTCTCATCTTCCAGGATATCATTATCGTGCCCATGATACTGCTGACACCCATACTCGCAGGAGTGCCCTCTGATTCAGATGGCAGTGCAGTCGAGTTCCTTATCAGGGGTCTGGGCATCATCGTACTTGTGATCGTGAGTGCACGGTGGATAATGCCTGCGTTGTTGTTCCAGATAGTGAAGACCAGGAACAAGGAGTTGTTCCTTGTAAGTATCATTTTTACAGCCCTTGCCACCGCATGGCTAACTTCCAATGCAGGTCTGTCACTGGCACTCGGAGCTTTCCTTGCAGGCCTGATAATTTCCGAATCCGAATACAGTCACCAGGCAATCGGTAATATCATGCCCTTCAAGGACATTTTCATGAGCTTCTTCTTTGTGTCCATTGGCATGCTGCTGGATGTCAGTTTCTTTACATCTAATCTGATACTGCTTTTCGCTCTGGCAGGGGTGGTCCTGGTCTTAAAATCAATGACTGCGGGTGTTGTTACCTTTTTGCTCGGATATCCGTTCAGAACATCACTCATAACAGGTATGGGGCTTTCCCAGGTAGGAGAGTTCTCCTTCGTACTTGCAGGCTTTGGGCTCGGCGTCGCACTGCTCGATGGAAATCTCTACCAGACATTTCTTGCGGTTTCCATACTTACTATGGCAGCAACTCCATTCGTGATAGCATCATCGCATAATTTCGCGGATAATATCTTGAAGCGGACATCTAACAGGATATTGATCAATGGT
>JAWSUM010000056.1:0-18405 GCA_033549165.1 Methanolobus sp. | reverse complement strand
CCGGTATCAACGTGCAACAGGGGGAAAGGTACTTTTTTCGGGTAAAAGGCCTTGATCGCAAGATGGGCCATCACTGAAGAGTCCTTGCCTACCGAATACAACATGACCGGATTTTCAAATTCTGCAGCGACTTCCCTGATAATACCTATGCTTTCCGCTTCAAGTGTCTTTAGATTTGAAAGCCGATAGGATTCTTCCGTACTGGCCATGTTGTCCTCCTGTAGTTCGCTGGAAATATTGAGTAACATTATTGAATTGTCCTGAATTTCTAATCTTGAGTTTTTGGTATTCAGAATTCCGATCTGACATTTCCGGAATGCAGACCACATTCTTTCTTGGTCGCTTCTTCCCACCACCAGCGTCCTTTACGCTCGTGCTGTCCCGGCAGTATGGGTCTGGTACATGGCTCACATCCTATACTGACATATCCCTTCTCATGAAGCTCATTGTACGGGACATTGTTTTCTCTTATGTAGTCCCAGACCTGCTTTGAGGTCCGGTTTGCCAGGGGATTGAACTTTATGAGAGTGCCGTCGCCAAATGCCGGATCAACTTCGATAACGGGAATTTCCGCACGTGTATTGGGGCTCTGGTCCTTGCGCTGGCCTGTGATCCAGGCATCCCTCGTGATGAGGGAACGCCTGAGAGGGTCGACCTTCCTGACATCACAACATTCTCTGTGTCCGTCCCTGTAAAAGGAGAACATACCTTTTTTGTTAACTAGCTCCTCGGTCTTGTCCCTGTTAGCAAAGAATATCTCCAGGGAAATGTTGTAATGGTCCCGCACTACATCGAAGAACTTGTAGGTCTCTGGATGAAGGCGTCCCGTATCCAGGGAAAAAACACTCACATCCGGCATGATCTTCGTTGCCATATCGATCAGCACAACGTCTTCAGCGCCACTGAATGCAATGGATATTCCTTTTCCAAAGCGTTTCAGGGCGTACTCAAGGATCTCCTGCGGAGGCCTGTCTTTATATTCCTCAGCTAACTTTTCCGTTTCTTTCACTAACTCCTGATTCTGTTCTGGCATAGTTATTTCCTGGTAATTGGTAATCTTGGTCGAATAGTATAAAATAGAGAATAAGAGTTCAGAAGAAACAAAGTTCCGGATAACAGTTATTCACCGTTGATCCGGCAACTTACGCTCATTCCAGCACGAAGGTCTTGAAATTCTCAAAACCTGCACGATGGATGGTATCTCCGAACCGCTCACCCGGAGTTGCTTCTTTCCTGAAGAACTCCAGCGATCTCTCGATTATTCTGAACAGGGTATCCTCATCCACAAGTTCGGTAAGTCTGACACCGAATCTCGGGTTTTTCCCTACCTTACCGCCAACATAGACAGTATACCCTGATCTTGCTTCTGTCCAGGCATCCGTCGGGCATATCTGGGTACATTGACCACAGAGGTTACATTTATCCCTGTCAAAATGCAGGCTTCCGTTTTCGACTTTGATGGCGTCCACAGGACATACCGTCTGACAGAGACCACAATAGGTACACTGGTCCTCTGCCCATTCGGGTTCAAGCCCTCCCATCACGCCAAGATCGTTCTCCTGAACTTTCATACATGATGACGGACAGCCCGTTACTGCAAATTTGAACTTGCCGGGAAGTTCCATGGCAAAGTACTTTTTGTCTATCTTCTTTGCAATGTCTTCCGCATCGATCAGCCCGCGCGGACAGACGAGATTTCCCTGACATGCCACTACTCCGCGGACCCTGGGACCACATGTACCCTGATGAACATTACTTTTTTCGAGCTCATCAAGAAGCTCTTCAGTCTGCTCAAAGGGTATGTATGAGATCTCCAGGCCCTGGCGTGAGGTTATGTGGACCTCGCCCCTGCCATACTTCTCAGAAGCATCGGCAAGTGCACGAAGCTGGTCGGCAGTAAGCTGCCCTCCTACAACGCGAAGTCGCATTGAGAAAAGGTCTTCTTTCTGCCTCTGGCGAAGGAAACCTCCCTGTTTGAGCCTGCCATAGTTGATCGTCTTTTCACCCATATATTATCATCCAGACTTCAGCAGGTTAAGATATATACTTGCATAAGAAGGCAAATGTTGCAACCTTTCTAGTGGTAATTTTAGCCTCATTCTCCATCCCTATATAACTGCTTCACTTTCAGGAGGTGATATCATTCTAATTCGAACTGACTGAAGAACACCACAATAAAAGGAAGTAAGCAAAATGATCATAACACTGGCTGCTATCGCATCTGCAATCTTCATGGGAGTCAACATGGGCGGGAACAATGCCGCAGCTTCCATGGGAGCAGCATACGGTGCTAAAGCCCGTACTAAAAGGCAGGCAGTGATAATGGTCGCTGGATTCTCGTTCCTTGGTGCGGTGCTTAGCGGCGAGGATGTGATAAATACACTGGGTGAAGGAATAATTCCCGGTAATATTATAACACTTTCAGCAGCGATCATTGCAATAAGTGCAGCCGCTATCAGCCTCTTTATAGGTAACATACTGAAGGTCCCCATATCGGCCAGCCAGTCGGCAGTAGGATCAATAGTAGGCGTCGGCATGTTCTACGGAGTACTCGATACTCAACTGCTTACGCAGATAGCAGGCTGGTGGGCGGTTACGCCGGTGATTGCGTTCGTACTTGCTTACCTTTCAGGAAAATTCATCCACCCCCGGCTAGTGGTGTGGCTTGTGGAACATGAATCTGAAGCAGAGATCAGAAGTACTATCGGAAAACTCCTGACAGTTTCAGGCTGTTACGTAGCCTTTTCCGCAGGTGCGAACAATGCCGCCAACGCCGTAGGTCCTCTTGTAGGAACAGGTTTTATTGACTCTACAACAGGAGCCATTCTCGGAGGACTGACACTTAGTGTTGGAGCAATACTGATTGGTGGAAGAATACTCAATACAGTTGGAAAGGAGATCGTGGAGCTCTGTACGATTCGCGCCGTTTTCATTGAAGCAATAGCAGCGATAATTGTTCATGTCGCTTCCCTTTCAGGCATACCTGTCGCATTGGGTCAGATCATACCGGCAGCAGTGATCGGTATCGGATGTGCGGAGAATGGTACGGCTACAATGAAAAACAAAACAGTAAGACGTATCGTAGTCATGTGGATACTGTCACCTCTTGTAGCGGGTACTATTGCATATACTGCCATGAATATTGCATGAAGAATTCACGCAGTAAGGCACAGAAGTATTGCGGTGTCCTCTTCTGCCTTAAGGGAATGGGGTGCATCCGCAGGCATGAATATGAACATACCGGGCTTCATCTCGATATCCCGGTCAAACAGCCTGAAGATGCCTTTTCCCTTGAGTACCTGAACGACCCCGTTCTTTGCAGATGTATGTGTGTCTATATCGGTTCCCTTTGCAAGGCACATAAGTGTATAGTTGTAGGTGTCAGACTTTGCAAGTACGGTACTGAATATACCTTCCGTGGGAAACTGCATAAGCTCGTTGAGGTCCCTTGCGAATCCCTTTTCATATGCCATTTCAATCTTATCCATATTGGATAATGGATTCTTATTCGCTTTAAATCAATCGTTTTTTGGCTCTGTAGAAATCCTTATTATAATATCAACGCGACCACCTGTCGAAGGCGGCACATTCCTCCGCTGCTGTACCCAAGACTATTGCGTTTATTCAGGAATTGAAAATTGCTTACTTTAAAGTTGCAATTACAGGATTTCTACAGAGCCATAGATAAAAGTAAAAAAACAGTATTATTCGGAAAGTTCTTTTTTCAGTGATTCCTCAGCTTCGTCCATAAGTTTCTCATTGTCCTTGTAGATCTTTTGAATATTGTCCATTGCCCGGTTAAGGCGCTTTTTCAATACCAACAGATCCCTGTCCGAAAGATCGTACTCAGGAACGTTATCTATCCATAGCTGCTGTACTTCGATGAGAGCATCGATCGCCGACTTTGTCCTGTTGATAGTTGTGGCATCCATAGGACATCTTAAGGATACAGGTTTTAATTAGGTAATGGGGTAGGCAATAATTGTCATGATACCACTTGTTATTTATACGGCAGCCAATTAGCACTCGATGACACTCATAGAACTATATTATTCAGATATTTGCATGAACTGCCACTATGTCAGAAGACAGATAATAGAAGCTATTACTGATGGTATTGTGCTTAAGGAGATCAATGTATCCGGTCTGGAAGGTTCTGTGAGGGCAAAACAGCTTGGAATAGGAGAAGTGCCTGCAATCACCATTAATGGCGAGCTCACGTTCATCGGACGGGTTGAAAAGGAAGAAATACGCGAAGAGCTTGTGAATTACTTCGGGTTGGAAAAACCACATAAGAATAGCATAATTCAGGAGGGAATCTTAACTGAATCTTGATATTTACAAAAACCTTAGCAGAGGCACCGAAAGCACATACATCAACCTGAATCCTATCCAGCGTGGCGGGGTGCTTACCGCTGAAGCCAGAAAAGCAGTGCTTGAATTCGCTGATGGTTATTCGGTCTGTGACTATTGTTTCGAATCACGAGTGGACCTTGTCCAGAACCCGCCTATCAACAACCTTACAGCGGATATTGCCGAGTTCCTGAACATGGACGATGTGAGGTTCACAGCCGGCTGCCGGCATGCAAAATGGGCGGCAATGCACATGGTCGCTAAACCCGGTGATACGGTAGTGCTGGATTCGCTTGCACATTATACTTCATACCTTGCAGCAGAGGCAAACCGGGTGAAGGTCGTTGAGGTGCCCCATAGCGGCTACCCCGAGTTCATCATCGATCCTGAAGGATATGCCAGGAAGTTCGAGGAAGTCGAACGTGATACGGGCTCACCCCCTGCGCTGGCACTTCTGACGCATGTGGATTATCGTTATGGGAATGTGGCAAATGCTGCAGCCGTCGGGAAGATCTGTAAAGAATACGGTGTTCCTTTCCTGCTGAACACTGCATACTCCTCCGGGGTGATGCCTGTGGACGGCAAAAAGCTTGGGGTCGACTTCCTGTGTGCCTCCGGGCATAAAAGCTGGGCGGCATCTGCTCCCATGGGGATACTTGCAACCACTTACGAATGGAACCAGCAGGTGTTTGACAAATCAACCATCAGGGGCGACTGGAGCGGGCGAGGCTTCACCAAGAAGGAAGTGGCCCTGTTCGGATGCTCACCTGTATTCGGAGCTCCGGTGATGTCACTGATGGCATCGTTCCCTGCAGTTGTGGAACGCGTGCAACATTGGGAAGAAGAAGTAGAGAATGCCAGGTATCTTGCTGCACAGCTTGAGCGCATCGAAGGCTTTCACCAGATGGGTGTCAGGCCGACGGAACATACGCTTGTGGCCTTCGAATCCCTGCCGTTCTTTGAAGTTGCTTCCAGGAACAAGAAAAGAGGTTATTTCCTGTATCATGAACTCAAGAAAAGAAAGATAATCGGAATACATCCCGGCATGAGCAAGAGTTTCAAACTGAACACGTTCGGACTCAGCAGGGAACAGGTGGAATACGTCGCTGATGCTTTCATCGATATCGCAAGCAAATATGACATCCCGGTGGAGGAATGAAAAATGGAATATACGGAACTTACAAAGCAGTTCAGGCAATTCTTCGAACTGCCGCTCACTCCTGTAGCTGTAAAGTTCAATAGTGACAGAGAGCCCGACATGCCCCATCCCATGAGGTACTGTGAGATAGTCAGGAAAGCTGCGGCCTTTGGTACTTCCCATACCTGTTCGATCGATGATATGTCCTGTGCGAGTGCGGAACTTGCACTGGGTTTCACCGAACCTGTTTACGGGGAGGTATATCCGAGGGTGAAGCCTGCCGATACCAGGACGATCACCGTCTCGCCTCTTGAGAAGTCTGATTTCGAACCTGATGTGGTCGTAGTTGCCGGATCTGCCGGCAAACTCATGAAAGTGGCGACGACGCTTGCAAAAGTCAAGGGAGATATGGTGAATGCCGGCTTCAAAGGGGAATTCGCAGTCTGTGGCGAATGTACGGCCATCCCGCTTATGGAGAAACGGGTAAACCTGTCACTATTGTGTGCCGGAGCACGCATGTTCAGCGATTACAGCAACGATGAGATAGTATTCGGTTTCCCCTTCGGGACCTTTGTCGAGCTTACGGAATCCCTGAAAGAGGAAAGTATTACGAATGCGCTTTGTGGCTGTCTCATGGATGACCTTCCGTCAGGTCTGGTTGACGCTATCCTTGCACTGGGTTTCACCAAGGGTACGGACCACTTCATCGGACGCTTCGGTGAGGAGATAGTAAGGCTGTATATCCCGAAGGACGACAGCGGAAAGAGCTCATCCGTAACCCTGCATGTTCCTGTCAAGTTCAGGGATGCTGAAGCGGCAGGAGCTTCGGAGGATATTGCATCCGGCCTTTTCAATGATCCCATTGAATGGCGTGTGAGGGACAATTGGGTCGATATAGTATTACTTATAAACCTCCATGAACCACTCAGGCGTGCAGCCATGAAAACTGATAAGTTCAATGCTCTTGCCAGCAACGGGATCGATGTACTGCTGGACCATGTTGCGAAGTTCAAACGCAAGACAAAGCAGTGAAATCTTAATAAAGTGAGATTTCAACAGATGCAGGTCTGCCCAATTGTAGACCTGCTTTTAACTGTTGTTGAAAAGGAAGTTGAAAAAAGGCCTGATACTGCAGGATGTAAAAAAGATAACTTGTGCGAAGTATCAGGCCTTTTTGATCTGAACCTTCCAGATATTATTTTCTTTCACGATGCCAAGGATTGTATGGCCTTCGTTCTTAACACTTTTCGGGACATTGGATATTGCCGGAGCGTGGTCAAAGATAACCGTGAGAAGGTCACCACTTTCCAGCTCTTCAAGCTGTAATTTGGTTTTTACGAAGGTATAGGGGCAAACTTCCCCCCTCAGATCCAGTTCGATTGATTCTGCTGTCATATTTTAACCTTTGGTCTTTATAATTGGAACGAAAGCATCTCGACCTGTGAACATATAAGAGCAAAGGTACAGGCAAATAAAGACGATTATCCAACACATTTATATATAATTGATACGAATTCACAATTGTTAATTCACAATCGTGAATTTGCATTGTACTCATACGGGTACAACTATACATAATCTATACAAAGGAGAAATAAAAATGAGGGATCGTTTTTGTTGGCGACTATCGCGAAGAAGTACAGATAAGTGAAAATATCACGGAATTGACAGATGAAGACTTCAGAAAAGTAATTGAAGGACTGCCACCTTCTGCTAAACTTGTTTTTAAAGTACTCGAATACGGCGGCCTCCTTACACAAAAGGAAATAGCCGAAGAGAGTTATCTTCCTCCCCGGACCATCCGATATGCACTTGGCAGGCTAAAGGATGAAGGTTTCCTGCAGGAAAGGTTCTACTTCAAGGATGCCAGGCAGAGCCTGTATGGCCTGAAGAACATACCTGAAGCACATATTAATGATACTAAGTCGGGCGAGAGATCAGAACTTAATGCAGGCATTATACGTATCTCCCGTGAAAGTTACAAACCGCTGGAACAGACGGTAATCTGAGATATAGGAGAGAATCTGAGTTATAAGGAGATAAAAAATGGAAGATCCTAAAGAACATAATGAAATGAAAAAAGGTAGCAGTGAAACGCAACACAATGCTCATGCCGGTCATGGTGGCCATGGTGGGCACCATGGAGGCTGCTGTGGCGGCGGCCTTGGCGGAGGCTGCGGAATGGGTATGTGGATACTGATTGGAATTGCAGTTGGGCTTTTATGGTATTTCACAACCTGAACTTACCAGGGACTGCGAATCTGATATTCAGGAAGACAGATCATAGAAATTGATCACAGACAGAATGCGGTAACATGCTTTACCGCTTTAATTACTCTTTTCACATATATATTTATAATATTATAATATCCTATATCACATAACGAAATTAAAGGATTATTTAACTATGCCAATTGATCCAATATGCAAATCAAGGGTATTAACTGATAGTGAGTACAGCACTGAGTATGGCGGTGAGACATATTATTTCTGCTGTCCGCACTGTAAGAGTAAGTTCGAAGAACTGGAAAAAGGGACCATCAGGCTAAAAAGGAGTCTGGCAGACCATGAACGTATTTCCTTCGGGAAACTAAGGAAGGAGATCATAAAACCGGGAATATGTACTTTGTGCGGTGCCTGTGCATCAACATGTGAGTCCATAATCATAGACAACAACCAGCCAAAGCTTATCGGAAAATGTACTGCCTGCGGGGTATGCTACAACCAGTGTCCCAGGACAATCACCACGGAAGAAGGACTTATCGGGAAACTAAGGCACGCCTACAGCGCCAGGACACAGATAAAGGACCTGAAGGGTCAGGACGGTGCTGTTGTCACCTCCATGCTTGCCTACGGTCTGGAGGAGGGGCTTATCGACTGTGCCATCGTGACGGTAAAATCCGAGGATGAGCCATGGAAACCAGTGCCGATGGTGGCTACCACATACGAGGAAGTGGTGCAGTCCGCAGGAAGCATCTACAGCCACAGTATGACCCTCGAAGCCCTTATGAGCGCGATAAAACAGGGCATGAGGAGCATTGCCTTTGTGGGACCAAGCTGTAACATAGATGCGGTTACCAAAATGCAGAAGAGTCCCTATGGTTTCCTTCATCTGTTCATGAGAGCAAATATCCTGAAACTTGGACTGTTCTGCATGGACACATTCTACTATGAGGGAATCAAGGAGTTTGTTGATAGCCAGAACATGAGACTGGAAGATATAGATTTTATGAAGATCCGAAAAGGAAAGTTCGAATTCTATCTTGATGACGAGATGCGATCTTTCGATCTCAGTGAATTTGACAATTATCGCAGCACTTCATGCAGCTATTGTACAGATATGGCTGCTGAGAACGCCGACATCTCTTTTGGTGGTGTAGGCACACCCGAGGGATGGAGTACGATCCTGGCCCGCTCAGGCATGGGATATGAGATCTTCAATGAGGCTGTGGACAATGGCTACATCGAATCCCGAGTCCTGGAGAAAAATGAAATGGACAGGGTGCTCAATCTTGCAAGAATGAAAAAAGTCCAGATGTACGGCCTGAACAAAAGGAAAGTGGCTTAAAAATCCCAATCTTTGTTCTTTTGTTTTTTAATCTTTTAAGAAAAGCCAGTATCTCCGGTCGCAATCAACAGCATAGGATGCAGGAAATATAATATTCGGTAACTTTTTTGGCGGACTGCTCATCCACCACAGAATCCGATTATGATCATGATTCTGTCTCCGTCCTCAAGTACATGCCCAAGGCGGTCTAACGGATTCTCCTTATTCACGTGGAACATACAGGCATGTGTGCCATCGGCTTTAAGGAACTTTGCACACTTCGGAGATACTCCCTGTTCCCTGGCAGCAGCCTCTATACGCTTATCCAGTTCTCTGAAAAGATTTCCGATGGTGGTACCATCCTCAAGTTCAAGGATTTCCGATTCACCAAGGAATTTCTTCTGCAAATAGTCGTACTCTATTTCAACTTTCATGTTTTCCTCCCGATCATTTTTGAGTTTACGGATAAATTGAACTGGCTGAAGCCAGTTACTAAAATGCCGGTCTTAATCACCCGTGGAATACGTCATCATACTCCCATTCCCACCGGCAATTCGAAAGGTATAAGGTCTGTAGAGAGCTCTACCAGGTAGTAGAAGTTCCCGCTCAGCATAAGGATTCCCAGTATTATGAGAATAATGCCGTTGACAACCGAAAACACCCTTATGTGTTTCTTCATGTTCTTTATACGCTCAAGTGCGGACGTTATACCGAATGCAGTAATGATATACGGTATTGACAGACCCATAGAGAAGAATGCCATGATAAGCGCACCGCTCTGAACAGAACCGGTCCCTCCTGCGAATATCAACATCGAGTACAGGGTAGGTGCGATGCAGTGAGAGCAGAATATCGCAAAGAAAACCCCTACCAGAAAAGATCCCATGTATCCTACCGAACTGATGGATGAGGGATCACGGTAAATGGTAAACCTTTCGACAAAGGGGAGTCTTGCAATACCTGTGATGTGCACTCCAAGCAAAATAAGGAGTACACCACCTATGCGTGTCATCACATCTGCATATCCTGTTATCAGGGACCCTGCAAATCCCGCTGCACTTCCCGCCAGGGTGAATATCAGGGAAAAACCGATGATGAACAGAATCGTGTTGATCACAGTATTCTTTCTGACCCGTTTAAGATCGTGCTCGTTCAGGAGCTCTTCGGTGGTAAGGCCGGTAATCAGGCCAAAGTAGACCATGATCATGGGCACGATACAGGGGGATAAAAAAGAAATTATGCCTGCCAGGAAAGCAAGCACTAACACCGATTCAGCGATCATTGTTTTCACCGGATTTAATTTTTGAAAAAATGGAAGGTCAGAGTCCTAATCTGAAAGTTCTTTCGGCAACCCCGCCTACCTCGTTGACAACTATCTCGAAATAACTGTCACCCGGATCTAGGATCGAATCACCACTTTCATCATATTTTGGAAATAGCAGGACACCACTTCTGTGATGCCCTCCGGAGCCGTCATCTTCGATCCATTTTGAAGGAAGGTATTTTTCATTATTGCTGTTCCTGAGATATGACAGATCTTCCATGTTGTACTCATCAAGGTTTACTGAGTGCGTATCCATACTTACTGAAAAAGCCATGAAATCCGCGTATTCACGGTTTGAGGTTTCACCAAGATATCTGAGGGATACCGTTACCGGTCCCTCACTGTTCGATAATGCACCGGAACCTGATCCGGTCAGAAAGTTATTGTTTCCGCTTCCAAGCAGTAATGCGGCACTGCCTAGTACTGCTATTATCAGGATTGCGGCCAGGAGTCCGTATCTCATGTATCGACCTCTCCTGCTATTTCGCTTTCAGCAGCCGTATGTTTTCCAGAATGGCCCGTTCCATGCATATCCCGCATCATGAAAAAGTGTAATAACGGACATAACAGTATCATTCCATAAGCCAGATAATTGTTCGAAACTCCCAAAAAGGCCAGCAATGCAATACCTACCAATGGTATGGCACAGCACAGGACCATTAGAAGCATGTGCTTTCCGGCCATCGGATAGTTTGAACGGGTGGGAGCACTTGTTCCTTTGTTCATTTATAACACCTGATAATTAACTGTAAATGTAAATTCGAATTTATTTTGATCGGCTATTGTTTCCAATCCCTCTCAGTTTCTCTTTATTCTCGGGATGAACATCGGTACCTTCTGTTTATATTCAAGGTATTTCCGGCCATGTATGCTTTCCACATCCCTTTCTTCCTTTTTTGCCAGCTTGTAGTACATTCCCATCATAACGGGCCACATGATCAGCGTCAGTAGAGTAGGCCACTGGATCATCAGTCCTATTGTGACCAGTGTCAGGCCTACGTACTGTGGATGTCTTACGTGCTTGTAGACACCGCCTGTAACCAGTTCGCCATTCGAACTGTGTATGCCTCTCCAGCCGGAGTAGATGATGACAAAACCGGCTGCCATTACCAGCGTGCTTATTGCCATAACAAGCACCCATGCCATAGTCAGACTGAGAATACCCACTGATGAGAGGAAGGTTGCTAGAAGATGTCCGCTGACATGGTCTGTGGCTATGTTGAGACCGAAGTTGGAAAGCAGATAGATCGTGAGCGGAAATCCGTACATTTCCGTGAACAATGCCACCAGGAATGCTTCGTATAATCCCAGGGAACGCCAGTCTCTTTTTCGTGTGGGTATGAAGAATGCCATCACAAAGAAGGAGAATAGGAAAATGCTGAATACTGCTGAAGACCAGTTGCCGTATGCATACCCGGTACCAACGTGATGGGTTATATCCGAACCCACTGCTAGTAAATCCAGAAACATTGTCATGAAACTGAATGAATTCAATGCCATCGAGGTAATAAATAACAGCATTAGTGAAGATAAAATACCTAGTTTTACCTTTCGTGTAAAATTATACTTTCGTGTAATATTTTCACCCTTGTTGATTGATTTGATTATGATATGATCCCGCATCCTCAATATGTAGCCAGAGGAACACATGAGTTCTTAATCAGATAAACATGATTTTTGAGGCAATTATTACAGGCTAACTATTGCAGTAAAGATAACCAGTTTACTTACAGCTGCTATCTGCCATCCTGCATCAAAAAAGAAAGAGTGAAAAAAAGAAAAAAGATAATTGTCTGTCGGAATTGAGAATCGGAATGTAAGTTATTCCCGACTCTTTCAAAGTACTTCATCATACTGTCGCTCCTGAATCCTTTAAGGTCAAGAGTGACATATGAGAATCCATAACCTTTCAATGCTTCCACTATCTTCTCCCGCAAAGCCATTGCCTTTTCTAGCTCATCGGCAATCAGTTCAATTCGCGCAATCCTATTATGGAAGCGCGCTCTGAACTGTGGGAATCCCAGATCCTGCAGAAAATCCTCGGCCTTTCCACCATCTCTAAGACCCGGACTGTGGCGTATTGATACATGTGCATGTAGACAAAGAGCAAGAATTTAAAGAGCCATAACGGATAAAATGTGTGATAATGTGTAACAAAATACCCTTAAAAGGAAAAGTGTTTCACAATTGAGAAGAACTTTTATACCATAAAGACATTGGTGGAACTAGGTAAGAAGGTAGGGTGAGGCACCTGATAAACCACCACGCTTTAAGGTGCCCCTCTCCTTACGAATCCGAGATGTCCCCACATCTCTTAAACCCCACTCCCTCAACCCGCTTTTGGTTGAGAATGCAGGATAAAACGCCTTTCAAAATACCATTCAGGCGTTTTTGTCCTTACATGTCTGAGATATTCCCCAATATCTCCCTTTAACTCCACTCCAAGAGTTTACGAACGTCCCAATGCTCGCAATCTCTACTTGTTCTTTTTTACATATAACCAATGCGCATCTTAATCTAAGCAATGATTCAATCTTTTGTTTGCAAACAATGTTTTAATGACGTTGAAATTTCAATAGTCTTCATCAATGGTTTTACCTTTATTGTACTAAACCACTTATTTTAGATCCGCGAAGGCGCCAAGACCTGAAATTTAAATGAAAGTAATCTGCTGATCAAAATCCCCTATTCGTACATCATACTCCAAAAGATTGAAAACATTAATCATTAAGGCGGTATCCTTTGGAAACCATTAACTTATTGATTAAGTATATATCTTTAAAAAATCTTTATTTATTAACAGGAAGTAATTTAATAAACTGGAAAAATAATATATTTCATTACAAAATTCTAGGTGCAGTTATAATATTCTCGATGTTTTTTTTAAGTATGGGAATAGCATCAGATTATGATACACCAAGCAAGGACAATGTTTGTCAAAACAGTGGTTCTGATCTTTCACATACCGATTGGAGTTCAGTCGATTGGGGCTCATCAAAATGGTTATTCAATATTGGAAAAGAAAATTCGACAACACAGGGAAGAGAAGATAGCAATAGTACCAAAATAAATGGTTCTCCGGGAAAGAACATAAGTTCCTCTATATGGGAAAATTATTCAGATGTAAACTGGGTAATGAGTGAGCAAGAATTGATGAGATTAAGGAATGCTTCGAGTGCTTCTAATAATTGCACTAAAGAAAAGATTGTTGTTCGCTCCCGGCCATATGATGAATCTGACTACATAGATTATGATTCACCTATTGTATTAAAGATAGTTAACGGACCACGCACCGTCAATGAAAATGGTACCATAACATATCTGAACACAGATGAAGACGTCAGCAAGGTCACATTATACCCGGTAAAAAAGTCCTTGTACACGGAACTATATCAGACACCCATTGTTCTTACTCCGGCAGAATATGGATCGAGGCTGAGAAATTGCTGCTTCGGTTCAATATTCAAGGTTAAATATTATGCTTAGATTCACTCTGTAGAAATCCTGCTAATTGCAACTTTAAAGCCGGCAATTTTCAATTCCTGAATAAACGCAATAGTCTTGGGTAAAGCTCTTGGTACGGCGGCGAAGGAATGTGCCGCCTTCGGCGGATGGTCGCGTTGTTTCTTGTTTGTCAATGTTTTTAAGTAGAGTTTACAGAAACGCAAACGTTTAAATAAACATCCAGTTCAATAATAGTGGGGGAAGCAGTATGAGAAAGATTGTTGTTCTGACTTTTATAACGCTTGACGGTGTTATGCAGGCTCCTGGCGGGCCTGAGGAAGATACTTCGGGAGGTTTCAAGTATGGCGGGTGGACGGTTCCTTACTTTGACGATTTTCTTGGTAAGGTAATGACTGAGCAGATGAGCGGACCGTTCGATCTTCTGCTTGGCAAGAAAACGTATGAGATATTTGCGGGATACTGGCCTAACCATGAGGAGGAGTGGAAAGCGCTCAAAAAAGCAACCAAGTATGTGGTCTCGCATTCTGCGCTGCGGCCTGAGTGGAGCAACTCGGTCCTGTTGAAGGACAACGTCGTGGAGGAGATAAAGAAGCTCAAGGTTCAGGAAGGCCCGGATTTGCAGGTCTACGGCAGTGGTAAGCTTGTTCAGACACTGCTGGAACATGATCTTGTGGACGAGCTTTGGCTCAAGATATTCCCGATAACGCTGGGAACAGGTAAGCGCCTGTTTGCCGAAGGCACTGTTCCTGCTGCATTTACGTTAGACGATCTGGAAAAATCACCAATGGGAGTAATCATAGCTTCCTACAAGCGTGTGGGAGAAGTTCAAACAGGTTCATTTTGAGATAATCCATACTCATCTTTCTGATCCCGCACTGTATCGAGGGCCTTCTGGAAGGACTGGACAACGGAATCGGGGACGTCTTTACTGAAAGCATAATAAGTGTCTTGAGTATGTAACTGATACACGACCGTGTAGCTGTTGTAGTCACCTGTCGACTGTTCGGCGAAATACCTGCCTGAAGCTTCGGGGTATGCCCACAGGTCAATCTCATCGTTATCCAGTTTGGAAATAAGTATGGATACATTGCTCTCAGTAACTATCTGGCTCTGGTTCACACCAATATCGAGCAGATACTGGATCGCAACATCATCGGTGATCACCCCTATACGGTATGCCTGCAAGTCTTCAGGACCTTCTATACTGATTCCCCGGTCCGGTCTGGCAAACAGTACTTTCCGGTTGGTATAGACAGGCCCGGCCCACTTGAACAGATCCTCACGTTCGGGAGTTCTTGCCATACTGAAGAGAACTGTGTTATTCTGGGTGAGAGCCGCTTGATATCCTTCTGTCCATGGGACAAGGTGTATATCCTCCCGGGATACTTTATTCCCCATCTTTTCAGTTGTTGTCTCCAACAGGTCAACGGATAAACCCTGCAAAGTTCCATTTTCCTGATAATTATAGGGGGGAAGTTGTTCAGTGTAAAATGTCAGATCGGTTACTTCAAGGGCACTGTTCACATCCACAGATTCAGTTTCACCTTCAGAGAGGCATCCCGAAGATATGGTCAGAGCACCTACGAGGATTATACAAAGGAAAAGATACGTGTATCGTAATAATAAGGATTGCATAGTTATTTCAAACTATCTAAATATATAAATAGATATTTGTTTAGCTCTGTAGAAATCTCTTTTGAGTTTATCGTTTCTAAATGCTCGCTAGTTCAACACATTTACCTCATATGAATATTTAGCGTATATAACAACATAATTTCAGATTGCTATAAGTAATACAATGTTCAAGATTGTAACATGAATATTTGACCATAGGAATCGTGATTATTATGAAGAAACCATTACATGATGTCATATTTACATCTGATAAAAGGAAGAATATCCTCTTATTATTACAGAATGGACCCCGGAAAATGGAAAATCTCCTAGGGTCATTGGAAACAACAAGACAGGCTTTACTTCCCCAGATCCGGATTCTGAAAGACCATCATCTTATTATTAGCAAAAATGATATTTACCAGTTGACAATCATTGGAAAAACAACAGTTGATGAAATGGTTCCTTTGTTGGAAACTATCAAAGCATTCGATTCCAATATTGATTATTGGGGAAACCATAAACTTGATTTTATTCCAGATCATCTATTCAAGAGATTTAATGAGGTAAGAGATTTCCAAACCATACATCCAGGTGCTGCTGATGCATATGAACTTAATCAGGACGTTGTTAAAGCTTCCTATAGATCTAAGTCACTGTACATACTAACTACATTTTGCCATCCGGATTTTCCAGGGATGTTCGCTGATCTTATTGATAAAGGAATTAGTGTACATATCGTTATGTCTGAAAAGTCACTGGAATCCGTGAAATGTAACTACTCCGATGTATGTTCAAAACTACTAAAAAGTAAATTATTCCATAGTTATACCTATGCCAAAGAAATGAACTTTCAAGAACTTGTTTATAATGATTACTATGTTTTAATGCGTTTACTCAAAAATAATGGAAATGCCGATATCAATTATATCGTTAGTTCCAATCCAGATTCCCGTGATTGGGCAAGGGAACTGTTCGAGTGTTATCTGAAAGAATCAATGCCAGTTACAGAACTTTAATCAAAACATTCTTACTATGAAAAAAGATACTTTTTTCTTAATCTTCACCAGGGGAGGTGGGTAGTGTTAACAACTTAACGCTAAATCCAAATCGAAAAAACAATATACAACCTGAAGTATCATCTTTAATGTAGCACAATTAAAAAAGTTGTGGTGCTCCGGCCGGGATTCGAACCCGAGTCTTCGGCTCGAAAGGCCGGAATGATTGACCGGACTACACTACCGGAGCACGTCGATTTCGCTTTAGACAAGCGACTCCAACATAGCAGATATCCTTATTAAAGGTTTCGCCTGGATCACTGGATTTCGGCTGATTCCTCTTCATCATTTTGAAGATGCATTACCCAATAGGTAAGTTTTTCACAGCTTTCGGGCTGGCATGCATCCCTGCAGCCTGCGCATGGTGAGAATACCTCTCCTGCCATGAGCAGTTCAAAGACGGGTTTTTCCTCTTCTTTGACCTTCAGCAGGTAGGTCCTTGCACCGTTGGCCACCGCAGGCTCCCTGGTGATCAGGTCATCCTCAAGGAGCTTTGAGACTATCCTGGAACATTTGCGACTATCGATATCAAGCATCTTCCAGAGTTGATTCTGGAAAACACCTTCCTTCTGGTCACGAATAAGATTCAAAGCAGTTTCTTCAATACTCATATCCATTTCCACTACACTCGAAGTTAATCTTCCAGAGGGATAACAAGAATGATATTGTTTCCACGCAGAACCACGGAACCAAGTGATCTTAATCGTTCTCCGTTGGCAATTTCAACGGTCTCAAGGAGATGGAGGTTCATGTAGTCGTCTGCACTGTTAAGAGTTCCTTCAAGCAGGTGAAGGTCGCCTTTCATCTCAACCTGGACTTTTGATCCAATCAATTTCTGGACTTTCTTATTAGGGAACAAAATTAATCCTCACATCATTTCTAAAATATAATCTAAAATTCAAAGTATAGGCTCTTACAATAATACAATCTAATATTTATCACTAGCGATTTAACCTTTATCCATTTAACACCTGATCTAAAAAATACATATAAATCTAAATGTAACCCTGGATGTCGGTACTGTCCTGCAGTGTAGTATCAGATTCTTTTTTCGGTTTTACCTGTGCCTTTTTGATAGGACCGAACATCGCTTCATAGTCCCTTACATGCTGGTTCAGCCACTTGGATAATTCAAGAGCAGCCAGTGGGGACAGGATAACTTCTGTTTCAAGCCTTCGCTGGATAACCTGTTCTTCTCCCGCCTTAGCAGCAGGCAAAGGTGTGTCATTATAAAAACCGATCCTGAAATCATAAGGGCTGTGACCTCCCACGGCACCTATGGAATAGACCTGTTTGAAATCGTTCGGTTTATAGAGTTCTATCCTGACCTTTCTTTTTGCCTTACTGTCTTCTGCTTGTTCGCTCATGATAATGATTCCTTTGTAAACTGCCACTACTATAACTGCAAGCATCACTTTAAAGGATTGTGATAACTTCTTTAAGAACTATCCTTCAATCTGCTTTTTTAGCTTACGGGTCTCGGCAGCAATATCTTTTTTGGAATAGGCCTTTGCTATCATCTCGATCGCATCGAGGTTTCGCACCACGCTGTCCAGATATCCCAATACATCGCCCGGATAAGCGGTTATTCCGTAAAGGTTCTCAAGCTTTCTGACAATTCCTGCGGGGTCATATCCTTCTGCACGTATCGATATGATCTTTTCTGAGAACTTATGCTCCGCACACCCGCAGTAAGGAGAATCCCTACAGCTGCATGTCAGAAAATCCGATGCGAACTCGAACAACTGGTCCCGAAGGCTGATGTCCAGTCTCTCCAGATTCTCCCCCTCAAAGAGTATATCAAGGGAAGCACCCTGGAATACCCGTGAAGGCAGGTTGATGTTCAGGGCGGCCGAGATCCTGGCAGCGTATTTAAAGTACACTGCGTCAAAGAACTCCAGGTTAG
>JAWSUM010000055.1:0-18606 GCA_033549165.1 Methanolobus sp. | reverse complement strand
ATAGTACGTATTCTCCATTTGGAATGTTTTCAAAGACAAAACTCCCGTCAGAGTCACTGGTGGTGTTTGCAACCAGACAATAATTGTTTTCTCCCGCCGATACAACCGTTGCCAGCAGTGCCAACAACAATACACTTAATACTATAATCGATATACTTCTTTCTTGCATGTTATCACCCGATAGCGTGTGAGCACTTCGGAAGCGCCGGCAAGCTTTTTCCGAAGTGCTCGAATCACCTGTTTTTGTTATTTATTTCCCTGAATTTCATATTGTAGTAAATATATATTGTTTTAAAACAATTAAAGTTGTGTAAATCTGAGAAAAAAATTAAGTTGAGGTTTTATTACCTTCCTCCGGTACATACACTACCCTGCCGTCGGCCAGCTTGTATGCCGTACCCAGTGCCTCACCGGTTCCGCCGCCTATCTGGTCGGTCATGTTAAGGACCTCTATAGGCTTTCCCTGGTCCTTTACAATGATCTTCATGTCCTTTTGTCCCGGATTCTTCACGATGGTGATATCATCCGTGGGGCTGAGCAGTTCGGGCAACTGGTACGACATCACCAGTGCAATAAGCAACGCCACCGAGAAGACCATTGCAATATCGAAAAGGTTGGCAACACCCGTCAGAGGGTTTTGCTCATCCTCATTGTTAATAAGGCTGTTTCGTCTGTATCTTCTGTTCCTTTTCATTCCCCTAACTCCAGTGTATCCAGAATATAGTCGATATCAGCCATATCCTGCCAGTACCATCTCTTCCTCACCTGTGTAAGCACATAGGCTATGGTTCCGGCAAACAGCCCGACAACAGTTGTTGCGAAGGCGATCATGAGGTTGTTTGCAAGCTGCACGATATCTCCCTGCGCCAATCCGATGAGTGCCGGTCCGAGGGGGATAAGGGTTCCCATCAGGCCCAGCATGGGTGCGATAGTTGCTACTATCCTGGTCTGCTCAAGGCGCTTTGCCATCCTGATCTC
Organism: Methanolobus sp.; assembly: GCA_033549165.1. Classification (GTDB taxonomy): domain Archaea; phylum Halobacteriota; class Methanosarcinia; order Methanosarcinales; family Methanosarcinaceae; genus Methanolobus. The sequence continues at coordinate 17,628 of JAWSUM010000055.1, read as the reverse complement.
ATATTCCTGTGAAAGCCATTCTATCGCAGGTATCGTGTTCTTTTCCAGGTGAGCTGCTGCTTCTTTTGCAAAACTTGTGACCATGAAATTCTGTTTGACATTGCGAAGGGCTACAGCTGCTGTTCCAAACGACTTTTCTGTGAGTTTGTCCCTGACCTCAAGGCAACAATTCTCAAGATCGTTCATATCGCGGTTGCGTTTCGCATATTCCGAAAGGAACTCTCCTATCAGTATCAGTGAGAAGAGTACCAGTATCAGGAGTATGATCACTACCGGGTAAAGCAGTGAAGACGAGAACGTGTACAATATACCGAACAAAGATGAAGTTATATCCATTTTTATTGACCTCTCATATGATTAAAAACAAAACCCCCGAGAATGAAAATTGAAAAAAGAAGCAATGGCAGTATCTCGAAATTACCACTCTCGATCGCAGCGATATTCATCTGCTTTGCCTTGATATATGCAGGAACAAGTATTGCTCCCAGCATGTAGAATATTCCGAGGAACATCATTACCGTTCCAAGGTCTTCCGGAGTGCGATTCATCTTCTTGAAAACAAAGGTAGATGACACCACAGATAAGAAGAAAACGAGTCCGACCATGACGCCTACTTTCCATCCGCTGATCTCAAGACTCGAAGCAAGTATCATGCAGGAAACAAAAAGAGCGGTCAGGCAAACCGGACAGGGAACGGATATCACTAAAAAGGTACTCTTTGAGACATCATGTCCGCAGTTCCATTTTTTCTGGGTGTAAATCCCTGCTGATATAAGGATCAATGCGATCAGGACATGAAGTGTCATACCAAGGTTAGCAATCCCTTCCAGGTAAGACTGGTCGACCAGCTCTACGAGACTTCCCAGGATCACGGAAATGATGAAGTAACCACTGGCCAGTAAAAGTACTTTCTTCTTCCCCAAGTTTGAAAACCCGCATCCTACTCCGGTCTTCAGACCGAAGATGAATATGCCGATCAGTATACCTGCCGCTGCTGCATAAATCGTATTCATTTAAACCTACCAACCAAACACTATATAGTGTTTCCGTTTTACTTATGTCTTTAAACTGCAAATTACATTTGGTTTTATACTAATGTCAGTTCTAATGTTATGTCCAAATGTTTGCATTTAAGGTAACACATAACATCTATTTTAATCTTACTGAATTGTTTTCTCAATACAAAATTCTTTATGGGGATGTCGGAAATATGATGCCCGTCTGGCTTCTTTCAATAAGATGTACGCAAAAAATCCAGCAACTTAGTTAACTGCTAAGATGTCAAAAAGCAAAAAAGAAATTCACAACCATTCAGGTTGTGTGAAAAAGAAATGAATGAATGTAATTATTTCTTGAATTCAGTGTAGCCGCATTTTCCGCAGGAACGCCTGTCCTTGTGTTCTGCAAGGAATACGCCTTCGCCACAGCGTGGGCATGACTGGTGTGTCCTTTCAATGGAATCGCCGCTGACCTTATAATAATCCTTTCCTGCCATCATATCACCTTATTCTTCAGCTGCTGCTTCCTCTGCCTCAACTTCAGGCTCAGGAAGTACGTTCCTTTTAAGGACGTAGTCTGCTTCTATCTGCTTCATACGTTCGGTATTTTCGTATATCTTTACATACGCGTTCACTGCCTGCTTACCGAATTCATTATCCATTTTCTGGATTATTACAAGTTCAAGAGGTACGTTAAGCATAGCTGCAATTCTTCCTCTGACCTGGTCCCTGGAAGGGGTTGCCCCGTCGAATCCAATGTCCAGGTTCAACTCACGCCTGTTGAGGAGCGCGTTGTTCTTTTCCTTAATGATCTTGATGTCCATCTAATTTCCTCCAAATGGTTCTTACTTCTTTCTTATTATCCTGCGCTTCAATTATCTTGTTCAGCAGGTTTCTGATCTCTTCCTTTTTGGATTGAGTGATTTGTACAAGTACGACACCCTGGTCTGGTTGTCCGTATAAGACGACCGAACCTTGCGGTGCCATTAGAATGGCGGGTAAAGCTGCAAGGTCTTCTTCGCCGCGCACGAATATCCTGACATGTTCATCTGATTCGATGGCGTTACCAACGGCATCTATCAGATCTTCGGTTATGACCCCGGCTGGATTGTCAACGAATATTTCAGTGAAGCCCTGATGCTTTGTGCCTACAACGACCCGGTTGGAAGCCGGGCCACGTTTTGTCCGTTCATCCACTATCTGGATGTCCGGTATGATATCTGAATTGAGCAAGTGGAATGTAGTAACATCACCTACGGATATAAGTTTTGTGGGACTTCCCAGGTCTCTGGAAAGCTCCCTGATAGTGTCATCACCACTACCTGTGTACAATACGCCGAAGATCTTGTTAAAAAGTGGCCTCAGTTGTTCATACAGAACTATCTGTAAAACCAACTAGCGCACCTTCAGAGCATACTTGTCGGGTACTTTCACATCTATCTTCTTTGCGATCTCTGAATTTTCCGGATCGATTATTATAACCATGCCGCTCCAATCCGCACTGAGATTGCTGGACCCGCAGATGGGGCATGTCTGACCGGAGATTATGCGATGGCATTCACGACAAACCTGATCACTCATCTGATTCCCTTCCTATTATTCTGCCTGGTCGGCCTTTGGTTTTTTCTGTTCTTCTATCCATTCGATCTTCCCAAGGGAGTGCTGCCTCATGGTAAGTCCGATCTTGCTTTCCCTTGGTTCTCTTTCGTTGATGCTGACCGCGACTATGCGGGCTCTTATTTTGTCTCCCTCAGAAAGCGATCTTCCGCCGGTCTTGCTTACAAGCCTGCCATTCTTGCCATCATATGACATGAAGTCGTCTGTGACCTGGCTCACATGTAAAAGCCCATCCATTGCTCCGATACTGATAAAAGCACCGAAATCAACAGTTTCGACAACTTCTCCTTCAATAACTTCCTGTATCACCGGAACGAAAACGATTGCTTCAAAAGTGACATCATAGTACACAGCACCGTCACCCACAAGAATATGTCCTTCTCCTACCTTATCTATCTCAGTGACGGCAACAATGGCACCAAGCGCCTTATCGATCCTGCCTTCCAGTTTATCCCTCAAGGCAGCTTTTACGTTTGTTTTCACATCTCCGCCCAGAAGCTTTGGCGCCACACGAATAGTGTCAGCGAGTTTCATCTTTTTGTACATGTGATTAACTCCAATTATCCTGATATGATCAACTTTAATTATTCATTTGATTTTAAACTTCATCTGTGAGCTTCTCAAGCCTGTTTCTCTGGCGCAGGCATATGATGGGAACACTCTTGCTCTCCAGCCTTTTCTTCAGTCCGATATCGTTGGTCAGTACGGCAGCACAACTTTCGCTGGCAAGGTCGAGTATGGCATCATCGGCATTTCCTGATGTTTCAACGATCTCGCACCTCTGAGCAAGTGAATATGCGACCTTTGCAGCTGTCCTGTCCTTACCCTTAAGTCCCTTTTGGAGTGATTCCAGTTCCCTTATCACCGAAAGAGGCACGATGAACCTGTCGTATCCAAGTCTTTTGAGCTCCTCAAAAATATCGACGTTGAACTGTACAGGTATCATCAGGCCATTGGTATCGATTATGACTTTCAATCCTTTATTACTCCTACACCGATAAGGCGCCAGCGGGATCCAACACGCCTGCTGATGGCCACGGTCGATCCGATCTCTGCGCAGACTGGCCTTTTGAGCTTGACTTCGGCAATGTCTTTCCTGGCGCTGGTAACAACACCTACAGTGGTGGCAGTACCAACGTTCAGCATCAAAGGCTCACTTGTCTTGATAGGTCCGATCTCCTCTTCATCGGTAACTCCTACGACCCTCTCAAGAAGGTGCAGCTCAAGTACAAATGAGTCATGGGTTGGTGGCAGCGTTCCGGGTAAACCTGCGACCTGTCCGGTAAGTGAATCACTCTTTGTCAGTGAGGGGTCAAGACTGGTCCCGACTGCAAGCAGGCCTCCGGGGGTTGCCTCTTTAACGCTCTCTTTTCCGGCAACTATCCTGGAAATGGTTGTCTTGATAGGCTTCCATCTGGTGGTTCCTTCACTTTCTATCTTTATGCCGGGGCATATCTCCAGCTCATCACCGGCATGCAATGCACCTTCTGTTAATGTGCCGCCTATTACTCCGCCTGTTATGTCTTTAATAGGAGTGCCTGGCTTGTTGATGTCGAAAGACCTTGCGATCAGCATGTGTGGTGGCTTGTCGAGCTTATGGGCCGGTGTCGGTATTAGCTCTTCCATTGCCTGTATCAGGGAATCAATGTTTGTGTTCTGCTGGGCAGAGACAGGTATGATAGGTGCATTTTCAGCAACAGTTCCCTTGACAAATTCCTTGATCTGGTGATAATGCTCAATAATTTGCTCCCTGGATACCAGGTCTATCTTATTCTGCACTATTATCAGGTTCTTGATGCCAATGATATTCAATGCCATAAGGTGTTCCTTGGTCTGTGGCTGCGGACATTCCTCATTTGCAGCAATGACAAGGATAGCTCCGTCCATAATGGCAGCACCTGAAAGCATAGTGGCCATAAGTGTTTCGTGGCCAGGTGCATCCACAAAGGATACTGTCCTGAGCTCTTCGGAAGGCTCATCACAGCCTTCACATTTTTTAGAAACAGTATAGCACTCCGGTTCAGGGCAGTTGGGGCATTTCCTGAATGTTGCATCCGCGTATCCGAGGCGGATAGAGATACCACGCTTCATTTCTTCACTATGTGTATCTGTCCATACTCCTGACAGTGCGCTGACAAGTGTGGTTTTTCCATGGTCGACATGGCCTACCATGCCGATATTAACGCTAGGTTGACTCAATTTTTGATTTCCCTCCGTGCTGAGCAATAATTCGAATGTACAAAATGTATGAATGATTTTATTGATTGCAGTTTAGATTTGTGCTATCATTCAATTAATCATATTTAAATGATTTCAACCGCTTAATCAATTTTCAATTTATTCACTATACTCTGAATCGTGACATTATTCTCATTATATAGTAAATAATTTGCTCCTGCGAGATATCCGGATTACTACAGTAATTAGTACATCCTTAATAAAAATAAGGTATGCGGCCAGCTGGATCAATTGTTTCAGACAGCAGATCCGAGAGCTTCCCTTAATATCTCGTCCCTCTGGAATATCTTCTCGATGTTTATTCCCGAAGGTGTTATCCTGAAGCTGATCGGTTCCAGCGAAAGATTGGTACACCTCATCTTTGGAATATAGAGTTGCCGCAAACCCTTTCCGGTCCTCTCGTCCCTGTTGGTGTAGAGCATTATGCTCCCAAAGGAAATATGTTCTGCGATACTGTGCTTAATGCCTAATTCTTCCTGCCCGATCAAAAAAAGAGTCGTACATTTTTTCATAGAGAGTATATCGTTGATGGTGAAGAACTTATCCGCAAACTCCTCAACACTGTGGTACAGGGATAGCATGTCGAGGTTATCAATAACAACTATCTCTACATCATCAGGTATTTCCTGTACGTTCTCAACACAGTCTTTCTCTACAAAACCGATACCGCTTCCCAATCTGGAAGCGTTATGTATCTTATTCGTACGGACCTCGAATGATTTTGTTATCAAAAGTGTTCCGTTCTCGATACATCTTTTGAAATCGAACCCGATATTTGCTGCCTGTTCAAGAAAACTCTCTACATTCACATGTGTAAGCATCAGCATGCATTTCTTTCCGTCTTTACAGGACTGGTGGAGGAAATGGGTAGCAAGGATTGTTTTTCCTGCTCCCGGTGGTCCGCTTATAAGGATGCCCTGCCCCTGTGGATACCCTCTCTCAAGTAATTCGTCAAGTTCTGGTATTCCAGTTGGGACTCTCTTAAAAGACATACATCAATATAATAAACCTAATTATATAAAAAGTATTGTATGCTTAGGACTATGGACCATCAACTGAATAAAAAGCATGGGGCAAATCTAATTAGATCTGCTGCCCCTTTAGTCAATAAGGTTACCGGTACTTACTTTAGGTCACTATTTTATCAAGCTGACCTGTTTCAATGGCCCTGCGCACTTCATAGGCAAGACGCCTTCCAGTGCTCATGGTCTTACGCCAGAGTGTGTTTCCGTAAGGATGGCCGACCGACATATGGACATTGGTTCCGCCGCCAACCCTTGGTGCTACATCATATATGTAGAAGTTCAGGTCTTTGTCAACACATGTCTGCAGGCAGAAAGGACCTATGATCCCCGGATCGTAGTGCTTCTTCGCAGCGTCTACATATTTCTCGCAAAGCCTGAATGCTTCTTCAAGCAGTGATTCTCTCAGGGTTGCGGAGTTGTGGCCGCACACTGTATATTCAGGGGTGAGCTGATGCTCTGCCAGGCTCATCTGCTGGGGTGCGGGCAGCCTTACATGACCGTCCAGGCTGGTCTCGAATCTCCAGTCCACACCCAGTAACTCGAGATTGTTCATCTCTGACTCAATGGGTGAATAGAACATGTCCAGGTTGAACACAGGGCCTATGATGTACCTTTCGATCCTTGCGTTGGCAAGAGCTTCCTCGGTGATGACACCCTGCTTCAGGAGTGCCTGTGATTTTTCAAGATACTGTTCGTATGTGCCGGCGGTGAAGAAGCCTCTCTCAAGTTTCTTGACAGCATGGGGCAGTTTTACCATCACAAGCTCGTCGATATCCTGCGGGTCCTCTATCCTTTCAGGGAATGGCAGACCTGCCTTCTCGAGCAGCCAGTAATAGTCTCTTTCCATTCCTCGCTCCTCGCTCCTGAGCATGTTCCTGCTGCCAACAAGAGGGACTTTGAAGTTATTCTCCACATCATCGATACCACAATAGGAAGTGAATGACCTGTTGGGGATGAAAAGCACATTCTCATCAATTAACTTTTGCTGATTTTCAGGTTTGATGACCTCGTTGAACTTTTTAAGGGATACTGATTCGTCCACTATTCCCCTGATGTTCTTGCCGTTGGCATCTCTCTGGGATCTGAAGTAATCGGTATATGTCTTCTCGCGTCCTTCCTGGCAGATAGCCAGTGTCCTGAAATCCTCTTCAATTGCACCGTCGAATATGTCAAGTGCCGAGTGTGAGGCAACAGCGCCTATCTTCAATTTGTCAGTATCATAACCTTCGATAATCTCTATGATCTCTTTTCTGTCTATCATCTTATGACCTCTATCTTGTCCGGAAGATGTATATTGTCATTAATAAATCTGTTCACATTGTCCTTCTGGCTTGCTTCTCCGTGTCCTTAGATGCCTGATACGAGGAAAATGACCAGTGGTGTTATAAACGTCTCGATCAGTGCGGCGATGAATATCAGGGGGAGTAGAACATACAAAAACAGCTGCATTCCTTTTATGAACTCATCTTTAAGATTGGCTGGTTTTCCAAGGATTATCTTGAAAACCTCATATCCAAGCTTCAGTCCGATAGCCGATGAGATCAGGAGCATGGGTATCTCTATTATACCATGTGGTGTAAGGCCTGCAATTATGAACAGTGCACCGTTCTCAACGATCTGCAGGTGGACAAAAACACCCAGCACGAATCCATTAAGCAGCAGAAAGGCAAATGGCACTATCCCGAAAATAGGTCCCAGCAGAACTGAAGCCAGCATCTTCAAGGCGTTGTTGAAGAATATGAAAAGCATTATTTCAAAGGCTGAGAGGTTCTGCAGCATTTCTGCAAGTTCCTCAAGGCCTGAAAGTGAATCTGCGGAATATTCCGGAATAAGTCCGTATGCAATATAACCGACAATCATTGACAGCACAAAAAGTGATGTGCTGGCTATTATGTATGGCTTGAGCTCTCCAATGTAAGCTCTGAAAGAAGTTCTCCTCTCTTCGTTAAACATGATCCGTATACTCCACTGAATTAGATGCCCAATGTCATTCTGATAGTATTCCTGCATGCAGGTGCCAATCCGAGTACGATTATAACAAGTTTCAGGAACGTTTTCAGGGTTATTGACTCGTCGTCATCTTCGAACTGGGTATCCAGTATGTATATTACTGGTATGAATATTGAAAGTTTTAACGGATACATTATCAGCGCAGTGCCTGTAAGGTCTATGAGGTAGGCAGGAACCACATGTTTCTCATAATATCCCAGGAGGTCCACACCCACAACCGTCGATGATGCATCAAGAAGATGGGCAAAGAGTATGGAGAGATTGATCCTGTCCTTTAACATAGACGACCCTGCCCGGTCAAACACAAGGTATGTAAGGTATAGTATCAGGCTTGCAGCACCTATCACAAAAAAAGGAACCCAGGGCAGTACGACATTCTCCAGGTACAGCAGAACTGCGATATTTGCAACAAACCATGCGCCTCCGAAAAACGCAAAGACATTATTGAAATCCCTCTTGCTGTCTACCCTGCTGATCCATTTTGATATGAACAGGAATATCACGGTAATGAAAGCCACAAGGAAATAGATATTCGGTGTTATGAGCAGATAACTGAGTGGAGGATCAATTGCACCTGTATCCTCTATGACCCTGAAAGATGCACCTGCCAGTATGTACGGTATGAGGGAGCCTATCAGCCTGTCATTGATACTGATCTCATACCTTTTAAGCAGCTTTACTATCCCGAATACGCAGATTCCCAGGATAATTGCCCATGTGATAGTGTTCACAATATTGTAGCCACTATCCTGCAATATGGGCTTTATATAATACTCATTGATGAGCCGGTTAATTTCGTTTATGAGTGAAACCATTTAGATCACAGCAGTAAGGTAATATAGGAATATCCTAATACAACCAACATTTAATAGTTTATGGGAAAATGTCCGTCTGATAACAGGTATCATTTTATAAGGGCAGCCCTTCTATAATGCATATTATAAAGATAGATCAGGTATAAACCAGCAGGTATAGAATTGATCCCGATGCAAGATGGAATAAAGAAATGGATGCAACTCCCGAGAGATGTACTGGTCGGTCATGGTGTCATAAATGATCTCAATGATGTTTGCAAGGACCTGAAACTCGGAAATGATCCTTTGGTCGTCACAGGTACGACCACTAAGAAGATAGCGGGTGATGTTGTCTGTGATCTGCTGAAAGATTGCGGTTACAATGTCCATGTAGTGGCTTCCACAGATGCATCCATGTCTGAGGTGGAAAGAGTCAAAAAGGAAGCCATCGAGCACGGATCCTCATACTTGATAGGTGTTGGCAGCGGTAAATCCATAGATGTTGCAAAGTTTGCAGCCACGCAGGTGGATGTCCCATTTTTGAGTGTTCCCACTGCTGCTTCACATGACGGGATCGTCTCTTCCAGGGCCTCGATACGCAGCGAAGGAAAGACCACTTCCGTGGAGGCGAACGCACCCATGGCGGTGATCGCTGATACAGAGATCATATCAAAGGCACCCTTCCGTCTGCTTGCAGCTGGATGTGGTGACATCATTTCTAATTATACGGCCGTGAAGGACTGGGAACTGGCACACCGTCTGACCAATGAACCTTTCAGTGAATATGCTGCGGCCCTGTCACTTATGACTGCAAGGATACTGATCGAATCGGCTGATTCCATAAAACCTGATCTGGAAAGTTCTGTCAGGATGGTAGTAAAGGCCCTCGTCTCCAGTGGTGTTGCAATGAGCATTGCGGGTTCGTCAAGGCCCGCATCCGGGTCGGAACATATGTTCAGCCATGCCCTGGATATGGTAGCCCCGAAACATGCCCTGCACGGGGAACAATGTGGGGTCGGAACAATTATGATGATGTATCTGCATGGTGGCGACTGGTGCAGTATAAAAGAATCTCTGGAGATCATAGGAGCACCTACGACCGCTGAAGAACTTGGAATTGAAGATAAGTATATATTAGAGGCGCTTCTTGTTGCACATACGATCCGCCCGGAAAGATACACCATCCTTGGCACAGGCCTTACGCCTGCCGCCGCTGAAAAAGTAGCACGGATAACAAAAGTAATCTCATGATCAATTATTCAAGGTGACCCAATGACAGATACAGATACTATGATCACTCTTGTTGGCTCAAGACTTGCGAAAGAGGGGGAGGAATTCATATTCCTCGGCGAGTCACGTGAGTGCCAAAAATGTAAACTGAAAAGAACATGTCTGAGCCTTGAGCCCGGGCGCAAGTACCGTGTAGTAAAGCTCAGAAGTGATACAGTTCATGAATGTTTCATCCACGATAGCGGAGTCCTTGCAGTAGAAGTTGTGAACTCTCCTATCATGGCTGCCATCGACTCAAAAAAAGCGATCGCTGGTGCAAGGATCAGTTATGAGCGTCCAAAATGCAGTGATTTCGATGACAGTCTTTATGACCTGATGTATCCTGAAGGTTTAAGGAACGGAGATAAGTGCACAGTCTGCAAGGTCATTGACAGTATCGATGAGGAACTCCTGTCAGGCTGCTCGCTGAAAAAAGTAGAACTTAATTTGTAACTTAATTATGAGATTTGTCTCGAATATGTTTTATACGACAACATAAATCGTATTATTATAACAAAGACCAAATTCAATGATTCAAAAAAAGTAGAGGTAGGTAAATGTCCGGTACTGAAGATGATTTTCTTCATCATGATTTTTATACAGAAGAGCGCTGGAAGAACTGGTTGAACCAGGTCAAGGAAAGCGATTTCAAATTCGAGGAGTCCGATGAGCCACAGGGAAAAGAAGGAGCGATCTTTGTCAATATGGAAGATGACATCATCCTTGCCTGTCTGAAGATAATTGCAAAATACGACAGAGGTCAGATGTCTGCCGAATCCGCGATGCAGATGCTGTCCCGTATAAGGGATATTGCACTGGCTGAGGTCGAGCCGATATCCGAGGACGCAGATCTTATGATCGACTCTCTGCAGACTTCCCTGATAGGAAGCTTTGCAGCCTGTGAATGCTACCTGGGTGGCGATTATGATGATAATGACAGCGTCGATGACCTCGTAAAGGTTGCCCTTGAGGCCGAGGGGTCGGATGACATCGAGATCGCCCTTGCGACCGTTGCAGAGATAGGGGCCTTGATCCTGAAAGGCAATGAACTGTCCGATAAGACCATGGAGGATATCCCATACGGTCTTGTGGCAGAGTGGCTCGACGGCATAGAATCTATATCCGCTGCAATGGTAGGTTCTGACAGTTACAAGGACGATGAAGAGGACGATGAGAGTTGATACTCTTTTCCTCGCCTTATTATTTTGATTAACTTACACACCTTACCGTTCTTCAGAGTTATATTGTATTAAGTCCCGGATGAGCTGAAGCAGAGTCGGGATGCTCCGGACGGTAATTACGGTGATCGAGGATAATGTTCTCCCTGAAAAGTAATGTGGCGGTTCTTGACCTGACCCACGCAGGTATGGTAATCGCCCAAAAGCTTGCAGAATCCGGCATGAATGTCATTGCGGTTGATGTCTATGATACTGTGGATAACGAGACTCTTTCCCTGCTTGAGGGGGATTTTGGGATAACGGTTTCAAAAAAGGAAGTTCCTGTGGATGAGCTCGACCTGATCGTAAGCCCGGTACACCTGGATCCTGAGTACAGGATGCTCAAAGATGCAAGGAACAAGGGCAAGAAGATCATAAGCCATCATCGTGCAGTGGGAATGATCCTGTCACATAGCGGGGTCCTTGATGGCGTCAGGGTCATCGAGGTGACCGGCTCCAAGGCAAAGACGAGCACGGCATCATTGCTTGCTGAAATGCTTTCACGGGTCATGGTCGTGGCACTGCACACTTCCCGCGGCCTGGAAATATGGAAGGATGGTGAAGCAGAAAGGATACATACAGGGTTAAGTATAGCTCCGGGCAGCATCCTGCTTGCTGTTGATATATTGAAGTCCGGACATATCAGCGTTGATTGTTGCATCTTCGAGGTATCCATAGGAGGGACGGGCTATGCAGATATAGGTATCATTACAACCCTGGAGCCGGATTATGCGATCGCCAGGTCGAGCTCGATGGCGAGTGATGCAAAGCTGAGCATGCTTGAATGTGAAAAAGAGGAAAGTATCCTCTTCTTGAATGCGGAGGACAGAAAAGCTGTGGAAAAGGGTCAGGCACCTGGAAGAAAGTTCTTCACGTTCAGTGCTTCAAAGGAAATGGCAGCTGATACGAGGGCGCATCTTGATGGCAGGAAAGTTACATTTTCTTCAAATAAGTTCCACTTTGCTGCAGATGTGAATCCTTTCTACGATGCTTATTCCTATGCTACTGCCTTTGCAGTGGCTGGTGCGGTTGCTCTGCATATGGGAGTTGCTGAAGATGTGGTTGCGGAAGTGATATCCGGCTTTACGGGTCTTGTAGGCAGAATGCAGGAAAAGAGACTGGATGGCAGGATACTGATAGACAACTCCAACTCAGGAATGGATATACGTTCTGCCGAGAAATCCCTGGATTACGGGCTGACAAGGATTGCTGACAGGACCACAGGAAAAGTACTGATGGTGCTCGGCGAGGAGGCTGCGCAGGTGTGTGAGGGTCTCCCGCCGGAGAAAGTTGCGGAATTTGCAGGAAGGAGAATTGGGGACATCGATGTTCTGATACTTGTCGGCGAAAGAATGCGGTCTGTTACTCCCGAAGGAGTCCTTCATACCTCTCATCTGGAAGAAGGTCTTGAGCAGGCTTTCAAATTATCATCGGAAGATGACCTTGTTCTTTCCTGCGTCAAGTGTTTCAGATAGATGTGCAGGGTGATGCTTCTAAATAATCTCTTTTTTTAGGATGAATGATGCTTTTATAAGATGAAGAAGTAGATAGTGCAGAAAAATTACAGTCCTTTTGGTATACGATTTCATACTTATGTTCACATAAATAACAATCAAGTATAAGTTCCAAAAGAACTGTCACATATCAATTGTCCATATCAAATAATACTTATTAAACACAGTTACGGAATGATTATGATGGGAAATGAGATATCGATCATACATCCGCGGCCAAGTTCTATCGTGGCGGCGTTATACACGTTACGTGATCTGAATGTTGATGTTGCCATCCTTCACGGCCCGCCTGGCTGTTCATTCAAGCATGCAAGGCTTCTTGAAGAGGATGGCATACATGTTGTGACAACGGCTCTCGATGAGAACGGTTTTGTCTTCGGGGGGCGTGAGGAGCTTTCTTCCCTGCTGGAAAAGGTCAACGCGATGTTCCAGCCAAAACTGATAGGCGTTGTGGGAACATGTGCCAGTATGATCATAGGTGAGGAGCTTCGCGAACCTGTGCAGGATGCCAACCTGGACGTACCTGTCATAGAGGTCGAGGTGCATGCAGGATACCCGAATAATACAAAAGGTGTCCTTCTGGCACTGGAGTCTGCATGTGATGCGGGAATCATCGATGCGGAGGAGCTGGAAAGGCAGAAATTCCTTCTTGAGGAAGCGACCAGTGTCGAGAAACGTCATGGTGCGGCAAGCAGGGAATACCTGGAGCCTTCCAGGGGCGATGTGAAGTACAAGGTCGCTGAAAAGGTGATAAAGTACCTGATAGAGGGCAAGCGCTGTCTGACCATCATGAACGCAAAGAAAGAGACCGGTTACATGTTCGCCGACATCACCGTTGCCATCAATGAGGTTGCTGCACAGCTTGGCATGGAAAGCAACGTCATAAACATGGCAAATGTTAATGACAGTGTAGGTCTTCCCCGTGTCCGCCACCATGCAAAATGCATAATGGGCGACTTCACGGAAAAAGGAGTCACTATCCATGAGAATATCGGTGGCATGGATGAGTATCCTATTGCCGGGGAAAAGGTCAGTGAACTCATCGCTGAAAAGTATTCTGATTTTGATTTTGCTTTAATTACAGGTGTTCCCCACGCAATACCCATGGACAACCTTCAGGGAATGGAGGTAATTTCCGTGACCAATGGTCCGAGACAGGTCATCCCGCTAAAGGAAATGGGACACGAGCATGTTCTCGTTGAGATCGACCTCCATCCGAAAACACTCGGTGTGAACCATATCGTGGAATCGGAGTTCGGTGCAACGATACGTGAAGTTGCAAAGGACATGCTTGAAACGAAAAAGGAGCTTGCATGATGACGCAGAAAAGGATTGCCATATACGGAAAAGGTGGAATCGGTAAATCCAGTACTGCTTCCAATGTTGCAGCAGCCTGTGCCGACGAGGGTTATAAGGTAATGATAATTGGATGTGACCCTAAAAGCGATTCATCAATCACGCTCCTCGGCGGCAAGAGGATACCCACTATCCTTGATCTGCTCAGGCAGAAGATCGATGTAACCGAGCAGGACGTTGTCTTTGAAGGTTACAAGGGTGTCAAATGCGTGGAGGTAGGCGGACCCGAGCCGGGTATCGGCTGTGCAGGACGCGGTATCATCGTTGCAATACAGAAACTGAGCAAGGTCTGCAAGTCCATGGCCGACATGGACCTTATTATCTACGACGTGCCGGGTGATATCGTATGCGGCGGGTTCGTTGCACCAATACGCAAGGGGCTGGTGAACGAAGCCTACATCCTGACATCAGGTGAATATATGCCACTCTATGCTGCGAATAATATCTGCAGGGGACTTGCCAAGATCGATACCCCGTTATCTGGAATCATCTGTAATTCCAGGAGTGTTACCAGAGAAGAGGAGATCGTTCGGAAGTTCTCAGAGGAGATCGGAAGCAAGCTTATGGCTTTCATACCCAAGGAGCAGATCGTGCAGGACTGCGAGAGGGATGGTTTCTCCGTGCTTGAAAAGGCCCCGGATTCATCTGTTGCGGATGTCTATCGCGAGCTTGCACATGCTATCATGTCCAACGACATTTCTGTCATGCCCGCTGCCCTTGAAGACGAAAGGCTGCGTGAACTTACTCGCTAGCTTACACATTAAAGTTTGATCTCAATGTCCGACAACCCTCCAACCCCGGAAACAAAGAACATACCACGGATACTCCTGTCTGCAGGAAGCTCCTCTTCGGGCAAGACTACTATAACAATCGGCCTGCTTGCAGCTCTTAACGAGGCCGGCTATAAGGTCCAGCCGTATAAGGTGGGGCTGGATTATATCGATCCAAGCTACTATTCCGAGATAACAGGCCGCAGGGCCCGCAATATAGATGGTTTCCTAATGGATGAGGAGGGTGTCAGGGATGTGTTCATCCACGGTGCGGAGGTTGACGGTAACGCAGATATTGCTGTTATCGAGGGTGTGCGAGGCCTGTATGAGGGCTTTGACAGCTTTACAGACACAGGCAGCACTGCACAGATCGCAAAGATACTGAAATGCTCGGTCATACTTATCATCAACGCCAGAAGCATCACCCGTTCTGCAGCAGCCCTGGTAAGCGGTTTCAAGGAATTCGATAAGGATGTGCATATTGCAGGTGTCATCCTCAACAACATAGGCGGTCCGAGGCATGCGCAAAAGGCCACAGAGGCCATTGAATACTATACAGGCATCCCCGTTATTGGTGTCATTCGCCGCAACAATTCCATGAAGATCTCCATGAGGCACCTTGGCCTTGTTCCTGCGATAGAGGAACGCCGCCGGGCTGATAATTTCGATGAGAGGATCGATTTCATCAAGGATACCATCAAGGATGGCATCCGGATCGACCGATTGCTGGAGGTGGCACACGACGCTCCTGACCTTGAGAGGCCATCGAAGACCGTATTCTCCCCACGTGATGTTGAAGGTGAGCGTCCGGTCATCGGTGTTGCCCTTGACGAGGCTTTCAATTTCTATTACCATGACAATCTCGAACTGCTGGAAATGGCAGGAGCCAAGATCAAATACTTCAGCCCGATACACGACAGCAAGCTGCCGGATGTTGACGGCCTGTACATAGGCGGCGGCTATCCCGAACTTTTTGCAGCAGAACTCGAGAACAATGTCTCCATGCGCGAGGACGTCCTTGATGCGTCACGCTTCGGCCTGCCTATCTATGCAGAATGCGGCGGCCTGATGTACCTGACAGAAAAGCTGAGTACGGGTGTGAAAGGCAAAGGAGCTCATCACATGGCCGAGATGCCTGAATCCACCCATGAGATGGTGGGCGCACTTCCCGGTCACACCCTGATGGGACACAAGCGCGTGGTCAGCTACAATATAGGTTCCCTGGCAATGGATACGGTCATCGGTAAAACAGGCAACTCCTTCCGCGGCCACGAATTTCATCATTCCGAAGTGACTGAGATCCCGAAGGATGCAAAGTTTGCCATCAAACTCTCTCGTGGCACCGGTATCATCGACGGCTGGGACGGCCTGAAGGTGAACAATACGCTGGGCTGCTATGCTCATCTTGTGGCGAGTTCGTACAGGGAGTTCGCGGGGAGCTTTGTGGATTTTTTGATGAAGGAAAACTGATTTTAGAGTTTATATTCCCTTTTTCCCTTCTTGAAAAACGAATATGTAAAGTATCGGCAGTATCCCTGCCGTATTTAATATCAGCATCGCAATGAACCAGTATTTCTGCTCGTTCCTTGCAGCTTTCCACAATCCAATGCCTTTCCATATAATTTCCCAGATCGCAATGATCAATATAAGGGCCCAGAATCCTGTGGACTGGATGTCGGTTGCCATATATGACATGTAAACCACATTTCCCACCAAAAGGATAATTTGCTCTTATTCGGATATTAACTTTTGTTCTTAGTTTGCCTGCGATATAGAATCTTTGTTCCGAGACAAATATATAGAACTCAGGTAAACTATAATTGGATGGTTTAGCATGAATGCCAGGGGAGTTGACTGGAAGAAACTGGTAGCATCGCTTGTTATCTGCCAGCTCGCAGGGGTCATGGGGGCGATATTCACAACACCTTCCGTCCCGACATGGTATGCAACTCTCGAAAAGCCTATTTTTGTGCCTCCTAGCTGGACATTCTCGGTGGTGTGGACGATCCTTTACATTCTCATGGGACTGGCCCTCTATCTTGTATGGATAAAAGGCTGGGAAAACACTGATGTGCAGACTGCGATATCTGTGTTCGGGCTTCAGTTGTTCCTGAATTTCCTCTGGTCCGTGCTGTTCTTTGGTATGCAGTCCCCTATTATGGGATTGATCGAGATCGTTTTCCTGTGGGTGGCCATTCTTGCGACCATAGTGCTCTTCTACCGGGTATCAAAGACTGCAGGCTTGCTGCTTTTACCCTATATCGCATGGGTAACCTTCGCAGCTTACCTGAATTATTATATCTTCATGCTCAATCCGTGACGATGCAAAAAGGACTCTTCCTCGTAGACCTTCAGTTTGGGATCACAGTATATCCCTCAGTCCTCTTGCAGCCGTGTAGACACTTCCGACTCCCGATATGTACTGAGCTATCCGTACGGCCTCCATTACCTCTTCTTTTGTGGCTCCCGCGGACAGGGCCTGCATGGCAAGCACCGTTACCCCGTCCACAGCACCTTCGGCGGCATCCAGCGCCATTGCCATAAGCAGTTTGTATTTCAGCGGGATAGCACCTTCTCCGAGTGCCGTTGTGCGGCCAATCTCTGTGAGGTTGAACAGTTCGGGATCTGCATCCATTATCGTCTTCAAAGGGTGTTCTTGCATTTCGATATCTCCATTAATTTTGGTATTGTCTTTTTTATTATAATATGTTCTTGGAGTGGTTAATTGTTTTGTTTTATCAGACTTGAGCAAGAAGACCCCAGGGTTCAGGCTCGCATTAAATCTTTGATTTAATGGGAGTTCCATTTCTTCGAAATGGA
>JAWSUM010000054.1:5090-18667 GCA_033549165.1 Methanolobus sp. | reverse complement strand
AATATCACCAGCATCCCAGGCTTTCTGGTGGCAATAGTTTTCATGGTGCTCATAGGGCTTTCTTTCACAGCATTCGGTATTGCCATTGCATCGAGAATGGAAGATATGCATGGTTTCCAGCTCATAATGAACTTTGTCATATTCCCTATCTTCGGACTTTCAGGGGCATTATTCCCTATTGACAGCCTGCCACCGATGCTAAGATCCCTGACACTGCTGGACCCGCTGACATACGGTGTTGAAGGTATCAGGTACGGTCTGCTGGGCACCTCTCAGATAAACCCCGTCGTAAGCTTTGCGGTGCTCTCTGGATTTACAGTTTTCATGGTTGTCTTTGGTGCCTACCTGTTCAGGAAGATCAGTATCTGAAGCATATAGCTGAATAGATGTCAAAAGAGGGTCTGATGAAAACCTGGCCCTTTCCTCTGATTTTGATACTGCTCTGGCTCTTTTTCAAATCGAAGCCCTTGACTTTAAGAAACAGGGTGGTCCTTTATCAGGTTGATTACCGTATTCAAATCCGATGTTTGTCTTTCGGTTTTTATTGCTAGGATTGATAGTTTCAAGGGCAGTATTTTGACTTAGCAGTAAAAGAATTGGGATACCCAGAAAGTTCGTACCGATACTTTCACCATGCATACGTTAACTTTAATAAATATTCTAAAGTATCATTGAAAGTGAATAATATGATTCCGGAAATTATCATGCACAATACAATAAGTCTTGATGGAGCAATAAACGGATTTGATATCGATCTTGAATTGCACTATCAGATATTGAGTTTGTTCGACCCCGATGCCACATTGGCAGGGTCTGCCACAGCTAAATCCGGAATTGATATTTTTATAGAGAACATACCCCCTGAAGAGGATTCAGACTTCAGTAAACCACCTATAATATCAAATGATGATAATCCATTTTGTAATCCTTACTGGATAATAGTGGACAGTTCCGGAATTCTTGAAGGCCTGCTGCATGTCTTAAGAAGGTCAGATTACTGCAAGGATATAATATTGTTAGTCTCCGAAAAAACTCCTCTTTCCTATATCAATTATCTCAGTGAAAGAAACTATGAATATGTGGTTGCCGGGGAGGAACACGTAGATTATAGAAGGGCATTGGAGATTTGCGCTGATAAATACGGGTTCAAAAGAATAGTTATGGACAGTGGAAGCACCCTTTGCGACATACTGTTGGATGAAGGCTTAGTTGACAGAATAAATCTTATAATAACTCCTGTTATAGTGGGTGAAGGCAGCGAAAGTATCTTCGGTAAAGTAAAAAGATCAGGACGAACACTCCAGATGTTACATCATGAAGTGGTTAAAGAAAATCTCTTAATGGTACAGTATGAGGTTATGAAATAATCACTGGGTATGTTCCGATCCATTATTTTTTCAGATCGAATACCCATCTACTGATCCCAGGTGCCACATTGCCACATCTACGATGGAACTCAAGCTCAAATCCCATATTTCCGTATCTTTCGATAAGTTCTGGAATGTCCTCTTTGGGTTTGAATGTATAGAAATGAACATGTCCCCCCGTCCTGATCAGTGAGGAAATACTTTCAAGGAAGTGGTCCATCCTGTAAGGTGTGGGGATAATGGCCCTGTCAAAACCGGTTTTCAGCATATTGGGTATGCTGTTGGCATCAGCGTTAACAATACTTACACGTTCTTCCATTTTGTTCAGCCTGCAGTTCTCTCTGAGCGATATGCATGCAAAGGGGTTCATTTCAACTGCAAAAACCCTCGCCCCTGCGGCAGCTGAAGGTATCACGAAGGGGCCTACACCTGCAAAGGGGATAAGAACACTTTCCCCAGGTTCCACCTGCGAAGCTATCCTTTTTCTCTCAAAACCAAGTCTCGAATTATAAAAAGATCGTTTTAGGTCAATCCTGTAGGCAAATCCGAATTCCCTGTGGATGGTCTCAGTGCTGTTGCCGGCAAGTATCTCAAGATCGGCAACTCTCCTGTCACCTTCAAGTTTTGAGACCTTGTTGAGCACTGTCTTTATATTGTTCATCCGTCCCATTATGGCACCGGCAATTTCCGGTTTGTATCTCTCCATTCCTTCAGGGACAGATACTACGGCGATATCTCCGATAATGTCAAAACGGTTGGGAAGCTTTTCAAGTTCCTTTCCGGGAATTATTCCCCGGAGTTCATCTTTCAGGCTCATTTTTTCTTCCGGATCTCTGGTCCATATGTGACAAAGGCTTAAAAGGCTTGACGATAATTTTGCTCTGGAGATTAATATGGTAAAAATGGCTGTTGAGATAGTCCGTTTCAGACTTGCTAAGGAAGTCAACGAGGATGATTTTCTCAGGGCATCGAATATAATGATGAAGGAACTTGTTCTGCTGGATGGTTTCCTGAGCCGTGAATTGTTAAAAGGTGATGATGGTACCTGGATGGACCTGTTGCATTGGAAGAGCATGGATGCTGCCTTGAAAGCAGCAGAAGATGTTCTGAACCTGCCGCTGTGCCTGGAATACTTCAAATTGATGGATGAGGCAAGTATGGAAATGAGCCATTACCTGCTTGACCAGAAATTTGATGTCTGAGTGCTTGCAACACTATTATTTTCTATAACTGGAAGCAACATTTTTTGATTGGTGTGAATGATACATCGATAGAAATCGCATGTATTTTGCATATATGGATGTCTGTAGCCCCTTTCAAAACTCGCAGAAATTGTCTTTCAGTTTATCCGTCAGTTTGATGTTCTCGGAATAGTCCACCTTCACGTCGAATATCCATACACCGCCTGCATCAAGTGCTTCCCGGAGCCTGGGTTGTAATTCTCCGGTATTCTCTATCTTCACGCCCTTTGCACCGAAGCTCTCGGCAAGCATTACAAAATCCGGATTCGTGAAGTCAGTACCTATGCTCTGGTCGAAATACCTCTTCTCATGCCACTCGATGAGTCCGTACTTTGAATCATTGAAGATCACAACCACAAAACTGCATCCAAGTCTCACAGCGGTCTCAAGTTCCTGCAGGTTCATCAGGAACCCGCCGTCCCCTGCAACAGCCACGACCTTACGCTCGGGTTTCAGGAAACTGGCAACGATCGCTGCAGGGAGCGCGAATCCCATTGATGCAAGCCCGTTCGAGATAAAGACCGTGTTTGCCTCATAAGCCGGGAAGAGCCTTCCAACCCATAGTTTGTGGGCACCGACATCGCTTACCAGTATGTCGTTCCTTGACATGCATTCCCTGATGTCGTATATTATCTTCTGGGGTTTCAGGGGAAAGGACATATCATCTTTGTAGTCCTCAAGCTCGGCCCTCATCCTTGACCGCACCTTCCTGAACCTTTCAGGCATCTCCTTCCTGAAATCGAACTGCTGTCCAAGCTTGAACAGCGATTGCCTGATATCTCCCAGTAGTATCAGATCGGGGATGTAGCTCTCGTCCGTCTCTGGATGGTCGGAGTGGATGTGGATTATTTTTTTGGATCCGCCAAGGTTCCAGAACCTGGGGTGGTATTCTACATAATCGTACCCTACGGTTATCACAAGGTCTGCAATCTCCAGGCCGCATATAACGTGGTCCTTGTCCTTGATACCCATTGAACCGAGATACTGCTCTTCATCTGCCGGGAAGGCTCCCTTTCCCATAAAGGTCGTGACCACAGGAACTCCTGAAAAACTGACCAATCTTCTGAGCTCGTTGGCAGCTTCTCCTCTTAACACACCGTTTCCTGCAAGTATGACAGGCATTGAACTCTCCTTTATCATATTTGCAGCTTCCCTGAAATCCTGCTCATCGTGCATGACGATGTGTGGATAACTTTTTTTGAAAATTGGTTGTTTCAGGCTGTTCTCTTTTGCAACGTCTTCGGGAAGCTCTATGTGAACCGCTCCCGGCTGGTCTGTTGCTGTATCGAATGCCTTTCGTATTATCTCGGGGATGAAATCCGACCTGGTGACACTGGAGTTCCAGCTTGTGACCTGCTTGAACATGGCCACTATGTCAATATACTGGTGCGATTCCTTGTGTGTCTTCTCGAGTGCCGACTGGCCTGTGATGGCCACCAGGGGTGCTTTGTCAAGATGTGCGTCTGCTACCCCCGTAATAAGATTTGTTGCACCCGGCCCCAGGGTTGCAAGGCATACCCCTGGTCTGTGTGTTATCCTTCCGTACATGTCCGCCATGAAGGCAGCGCTCTGTTCATGCCGGGTGACTATGAACCTGATCCTGGATCTGGAAAGTGAATCTGTCAGGTCCACGGTCTCCTCGCCAGGGACGCCGAATATATACTCTACACCTTCATTCTCGAGACATTTCACGAAAAGATCACTACTCTTCATTTTCAATACACCTTCAATGATTTGATCTGCATGAATTCCTGCATGCCCACTCTGTACAGTTCGCGGCCGAGCCCGCTCTTCTTGAAACCGCCAAAGGGCAGTCGTGGGTCGGATTCAATTTTGTGGTTTATGGTGACAACACCTGCCTGGATCTTCCTGGCAAGTGTCATTGCCCCGTCCCTGTCTCCGGTCCAGACACTGGCTCCAAGACCGAATTGTGTACTGTTGGCAAGTTCAACGGCCTCCCTCTCGTCGCTGAAACTGACGATTGGTGCCACAGGCCCGAAGGTCTCCTCCTTCAGTACAGGAGCACCTCCTGTTATATTACTGAGTACCACTGGCTTATAAAAGAAACCATCCCCGTCCACGGGTCCGCCTTCCAGCAGGATATCCGCACCCATTGCCAGTGTGTCATCGACCTGTCTCTGTAATTTCCCAACCTGTTCCGCACTTGCAAGTGGTCCCATTTCTGTTTCCTGGTCCAGGGGATCACCTATCTTCAGTTTCTCGACTTTGTCCACAAACATGTCAGTAAAGTCATCCGCTATGCTTTGAGCTACAAGGAAACGTTTTGCAGCGATACAACTTTGCCCTCCATTGCGGAATCTTGATTTAATGCCTTCCTCCACTGCTTTTTCCAGATCCGCATCCTCAAGGACTATGAACGGGTCACTGCCTCCAAGCTCCAGCACGAACTTCTTCATATACCTGCCTGCTTCGGCTGCCACTTTCTGGCCAGCGTCAGTACTTCCTGTAAAGGATATACCCTTGATCTCTTCCCTTGCTATCAGTTCTGAGGCTTCCCTGCCGCTGATGAGCATTGTCCGGAAGATTCCCGGAGGCATTCCTGCTGCGCAGAATACCTTTTCTATCTCCAGCGCGCACATGGGCACATTACTGGAATGTTTGAGCAATACAACATTACCTGCTGCAATTGCGGGAATGGCTGCCCTCATGGCCTGCCAGAACGGGAAGTTCCATGGCATTATGGCAAGGATCGTTCCCATGGGCTCGTAGAGGAAACCGGATGTTTCCGCATCAGTATCAACGAATTCGGCTGCAAGGAAGGTTTCCAGATTCTGTGCAAAGAACTCGCTCAGCCAGGCACATTTCTCGATCTCACCCAGTGACTCCCTTATGGGTTTCCCCATCTCAAGAGTGATTATCTTGGCGAGTTCCTGCTTTCTTTCCCTGAGCAGTCCTGCGATATTGCCAAGGTACATGGACCTGTCAGCGGGCATCGTGTTTTTCCAGTCCCCGAAATCCTTTCCGACAAGCCTGATCTTGTCTTCGATCATATATCTGGTGTCCAGTTCGAAATCCCCGATTATCTCTTCCGTTGCAGGATTTATAGATTTTATACTTTCTATCATCAATGTCCCCCGATAAAACCAATTCTGGGGGAAATAACCTTTTGCAAATGGTCCGACTACTCCCCCAATTTTTACTTGGGTTTGATTGCATATAAGATTGGTTGCACACTCCATTTCCCAACCGCTGAATATTTATCTAAAGTTCAAAATCAAAAAATATAAATAGCTACATTTTTTGAATAACTGTCATGAATAAATACTCCAGAAATGTCCTGTACGGTTTCCTGTCGTGGTTTATACCCTTTGCAGCATCCTTTTTGTTTTACACAAAGGAGGGAGGGCTGACAATCGATATATTCCTGTTCAAGTCGATTATGATCGTGGTCGGTTCGATTGCCGCCTCAATTCTCTTGATATCGTATTTTAAGAACATCGATGCAGACTACCTGAAGGAAGGAATGGTTCTGGGATTAACGTGGCTCGGTATCAATCTGCTGCTCGACCTGGTGGTACTGCTCCCCATGTCCGGGATGTCTGTTCCAGAATATTTTGCCCAAATAGGATTGCGGTATGTGGTGATCCCGGTAATGACAATTACTGTGGGAGCAGCCCTGAAAAATAAGAGTGACAAATGAGGTATCATATTCTATGGAATCACAGGATGAGGGTTTGCTGATCGCTCCCTGCGGAATGAACTGCGGTATCTGTGTTGCATATCTGCGTGAAAGGAACAGATGTCCCAGTTGCCGGGGGCCTGATGACAATAAACCAAAGACGCGCACGAATTGCAGGATTAAGAACTGTGATACGTTCCTGAAAAATAATGCACAATTTTGTTTTGAATGCGAAAAGTTTCTTTGTGATAGATTGAAGCATCTGGACAAAAGGTACCGGACCAAATATAGTATGAGTATGGTCGAGAACCTCAACTATATCAAAGATTTAGGAATCTCTGCATTTCTGGAAAATGAAAGGACAAGGTGGACCTGTCCTTCCTGTGGTGGTACAGTTTGTGTCCACAGGGGATATTGTTACAGTTGCGGTGAAAAAAAGTTATAGCCAGAATTCAAACCCGGTTTTTATTGTCACATCATCCTTATCGACTTGATGTTCATGAACTCGTAGAACCCGTGCCTTGAGAGCTCCCTGCCCATGCCGCTTTTCTTGACACCACCAAAGGGCAGGCAGGCTTGGGGTGTACAGAATGAGTTAATGCCGACCATCCCCGTCTCAAGCTCCGAGGCAATCCTCATGGCACGGTCACGGTCCTGGCTCCACACGCTTGCACCAAGCCCGAACTCGGAATCGTTTGCAATTTCGATGGCTTCCTTTTCATGTTTAACTGTGATGATAGGCGCCACGGGTCCGAATGTCTCTTCCCGCATGACCTTCATATCACTGCTGACATCGGCAAGGACCGTGGGCGAATACATGTAACCCTTACCTGCCATTCTCCCGCCGGGAACAAGGGCCTTCGCACCCTTCAATATCGCGTCGCTGACCTGGTCTTCCAGTATCAGCATCTGTTCATTCCTTACCATCGGACCGATATCCGTATCAGGATCCATGGGGTCTCCGATCTTCAGATCGAGTGTGTGTTCTACAAATCTCTCGGTGAACTCCTCTGCTACATCTTCTACCACTACGAAGCGTTTTGCTGCTATGCATGTCTGCCCTGTATTGATGAAACGGCTCGGGACGCCGACCTTTGCCGCCATTTCCACATTTGCATCATCAAGGATGATGAACGGATCGCTGCCACCGAGTTCCAGCACGAACTTCTTCATATTGCTGGCAGCAAGCTCGGCGACCTTCTGTCCGGCATCATGCCCGCCTGTGAAGGATACGGCTTTTACCTCTTCCCTTGAAATAAGTGAGGATGCGGTGCTCCCGTCTATAAGCAGTGTCTGGAAGACACCTTCAGGGAACCCTGCTTCCTGGAAAATGTTCTCGATCTCCAGTGCGCACATGGGCACATAGCTGGAGTGCTTGAGAAGCATGACGTTCCCGCCTGCCAGCACATGCGATGCCGCGCTGAGCACCTGCCAGAAGGGGAAATTCCATGGCTTGATGGCAAGGACGGTTCCCATAGGCTCGTAATGTATCATCATGCCGCATGAGTCCACTTCCGCAGGCTCGGGTTCGAGCATCTTTTCCGCATTATCTGCAAAATAGTCGAACATATCGGCGCATTTGGCAACTTCGGGAACAGCCTGTCTGATAACCTTCCCCATCTCTGTGGTTATGAGTTTTCCGTACTGTTCCTTGTTCCTGCGCAGGAGATCAGCGAATCTGTGCAGAAGTTCGTTGCGCTCGGAAACATCGGTTCTTTTCCACTCCCTGAATGTTTCGGCAGATCTTTTGAGCATCTGGCTGACCTGCTCGTCGGTATGCATTTCCACTTCGCCGATAACTGTGCCTGTTGCCGGATTGATGGATGATAGACTGTTCATGGTATTACCTGAAAGATGATGGGATATAAACATAATTCAATGTCACAATATTTGCTATTGTTGATTGTCATCCGTTCCATAAAAGGTTCAGGCCATGACTATCTGCACAACCGTAGGATATTTCTTCATGATGCCATAAGCTATGGACTTTCCTACCCAGAGCTTTCCCTGCTGCATGCGTCTCATTTTGCTCAGGTCTCCCAGTACCTGGAGTGCTTCAAGGGCACTGGCATCCTTGAGATAGCAGCTGTCGGGAACGTTCATGCTATAGAAGAACAGGATAGGCAGTTTGAGTTTATAGTGAAGCTCTCTTGGTAGTTTGTCATGCAGGAAAGTCAGTGTCTCTTTATCAAAAAGATGCTCTTCTCCTGACTTTGTCTTCGAGGCAGGTCTTTCCTGGATTAGGAGCTGTGCAAGGCTTTTGCGCTCTGTGACTATACCTTCGTTTATCTTGCTGACCTCCAGCCTCATCCAGCGCATGAGGACGTCGTCGCTTGCCGGTCTTCTTTCTGGCACTTTTCCCTACTCCCTATTCAGTTGTAGGACCCTATTGGTTAAAAAACGTGAGTTTCTATCCTTGAAAAAATGTGTAAAAAATAACGAAAGGACAGGTAACTGTCCTCATTTATTAACCAATTTCCTGCCAGTAAGGAATGCAAGAGCCACAAAGACAATCCCTGCAAGTGCAGTAAAGCCGGGAGTGTCCTTTACTTCCACATCTTCACTTTCAATCTGGCTTTCTTCAGCAGGTGATGCAGATGCGTAAGTTTCCTGGATCGGTGTTTCTTCGATTTTGTTGCCCACTACGCTGAAAATGGAGAATCCTGACGTCTGGGCAGTGAAATAGATAAATTCATCATCCTCTCTTTCATAGGTGGTTGGAAGATCCTGCCATTGCTCGTGATATCTTGTCATGCGTATTGTGGACACATCAATGTTATTCTCTTCTATCCATTCCCTGCTTACCCTGAAGTGGATAAGGACGTTATCGGCACTGTCTGTTGATATAGTACCTTCACTTCCGACATCTATGCTCATCAGCTGATAGGAATTGCCTGCTGGCAAGGATATGCCTTCAGGTGAATCTGAAAGTACCTGCACCTTGGCAACAACAAGGCCTTTGTCCTTCTTTGCATTAAAGGATATGCCAAGAACCGGAGTATCGCCACCGGAAAGATCATATTCTATTTTTGTATCTCCAGTGACACGCAAAAGAGTAGAGACTGTAGAATCAACGATTTCAGGAGGCTGACCTTGACTGACTGACGCTCGGGTCCCCGAACTACTACTGCTGGGTGTAGTTACAGGTGCGGTGGATTCTGTCATCGGCTCGTACACATACCATCCGTACCACAGGTCGCTTGCAGGACTGTCCCCGTCATCAAATGCCTTGTAGGTATTCACGGAATCATCGGATACATGGACAAAACGTTCTGAAGGCAAGCCATAGAACACATACTCGTCGGGAGAACTATATGTGGCATCTACTGTTGGCGGAACACTGCCTAAGGTCAAAGAATCAAGCACGACACATCCTGAAAATACAGCTTGTCCAATACTTGTAGCGTTCGGTATTTCTACACTTTCAAGAGCGGTACAATCCTGAAAAGCTCCATAGCTAATTGTTGTAGCATTTGGAAGACCAATTGTTGTGGGACCGGTTCCGTAGAATGCACCAATACCAACACTGGTTACGCTTGATAATTCTATGCTTGTTGATAAATTACAGTCACTAAATGCATACATTCCAATAGTTGTGGCGTTTGGGATATCAACAGTTGTCAGGTTGGTGCATCCGGCAAATGCCAGTATTCCAATACTTGTAACATTCTCCATCTCTACACTTTCAAGCGCAGTGCATTGAGAGAATGCTTCTCTGTCAACTGCAGTTGCGTTAGGCAGATCTACATTTGTCAGAGCAGAACAGTAACTAAATGCTCCATACCCGATAACAGGAAGACTCGGTAAGCTTATATCGGTAAGTGATGTACACTGTTGAAAAACGTTATAACCAAAACTCGTTGCTTTGGGTAAGCTTATATTCTCAAGACTTGAGCATCCCTTGAAAGCATTGTCATCAATTGTAGTAGCTTCCGGCAGGTTTACGTCTGTCAGGTTAGGACAATCGATAAATGCTGAATTTCCAATGGTAACGGCCAGAGGCATATTTATGCTCTGCAAAGAAGGGCATATTGTAAATGAGTTGGAACCGATTTCAGTAACTGTGGTGAGGTTCACGGTCGTAATGTTTGCATGCGCCACCCCGGCGGCGTAGAATGCATTATTTGGCAGTGTATTGTCTTCGAAAGCACCTGTTTCGATCACTTCAAACGTTTCCAGGCTTATCAGGTTTTCACGAATCCAGTAAACATCTGTTGAGCTCAGCGTTCCTGCGGTAATTCTCAGTGTTGTTATCTCACCAAGTGCTCCGTGTGTTGCCGTCACGGTATCTCCTAAGCTACCAGTGGTAAATTCTTCAATGGTCATAATACCCGAATCAAAGGTGTTACTAGAAATAGCAAGTGCATTTGTGGGCACAAGCATTGCTATGATCAGTATGGCTATTGCAAGCTTAAAACCAGTTTTTCCAAAAATCGGTATATTGCGTGTCATTTTCTCACTATCAAGAATTGTTCTGTAAATAGGATCAAAGGGATTACATTCCACACTTTTACATGAATCAAAAGCATGGAACACATTATACATATTATAGTCTAATAATATATAAAATTCAACTATATACATTTATATAAAAATTCAAATCAGGATAGAAAAAGGATGAACTATCAGGTCTCAAGACTATTCCCCTGGTTTGTGCACCGGTAGGGGGAATCGGTGCATGTTCAACTTATGCTTTTTTAGTTTTTACTTAGTATGAGGCTCATTGAAATAATGAGTTTTGAACAATTTTGATCTCTAATTTTGCTGCTATGTTCAGGGTTAACGATTTAAACTTTATCGGCGAGTAATAATTATGTGTATCCTGGGATTATGAACTAGTCCGGGAATGTTATGAAGGAAGCTGTTTATGCCTGAGAATTCTTCCGTATTTGAAAGTTCACTTAAGCAGGTAAAGGAAGCTGTGCTTGAGGCATTTGCGTATGAGGATGTTCGCGTGATTCTCTTCGGTTCAAGGGCAAGAGGAGATTCCGGCAGGACTTCAGATATTGATGTCGGCATTTTGCCCAGGGGGCCTTATAACAGAAGGAAGTTAACTGTCCTGAGAGAAAAATTAGAGGACATGAATATCCCTTATACTGTGGATGTTGTTGACATTTCTGAAGTTTCCGATGACTTCAGGCGGAAGGTGCTGGAAGAGGGGATAGTATGGAAAAACTAGAGATGGTGGCAAACGATGCAAAAAAGGCTCTGAGGACTCTTGAAGAAGTACTGGAGGAACCTTTCTCTCTGATAGTAAGGGATGCCTCTATCCAGAGATTCGAATACACATTTGAGATCACCTGGAAACTCATCAGGGAATATCTGAAAGATAAGGAGGGCATTGTGTGCAATTCCCCAAAGTCATGTTTCAGGGAAGCCTTCAGGATGAATTTACTGACCGAAGATGAAACTGTTCAGGCTTTGCAGATGACCGATGAAAGGAATATGACCACTCATACCTATCGTGAAGAAGTAGCGGATGAAATATACAGCAACCTTGCGGATTACTATGCTCTAATGTATAAAATCTGCATGAACATTCACGAAAATATACAATGAGATTTCTGGTTTTTGATTCCTTTTCCTGTGACTTCACAGGCCAGATATAAATTCTTTAACTCCGAATTATATTCATGGACGATCTACAAAGTATAGCGGAAAAGATACGGACAATGGAGATCCGTGGCGCAGGAAGGATAGCTGTTGCAGCTTCGGCGGCACTCAGGGATTATGCAAGGACCCTGGACTCATTGAATATCGAAGAGTTCAACGTAAGAGTGGAGGAGGCTGCAATGACACTTGTGGAAACACGTCCGACCGCCGTATCCCTTCCAAATGCGGTGGAACTTACGAAAAGGCACAGTTCGCTCAAGGTGGATGAAGCCATCGATGAGATTGTAAGCAACTCTGACAGGTTCATCAGGAATGCAGAAGAAGCTCTGGGTAAGATCGGCAGGATCGGTGCTGAGAGGATACGTGACGGAGATGTCATCATGACCCACTGCAATTCCCATGCTGCTATCTCCATCATAAAGACTGCCTTTGACCAGGGTAAGGATATTTCGGTGATAGCCACAGAATCCCGTCCCCGGAGGCAGGGTTTTATCACTATCAGGGAATTGAACGACTACGGGATCCCCACAACCCTGATAGTAGACTCGGCTGTCAGGCTGAAGATGAAAGAAACAGACCTTGTGGTGGTAGGCGCGGATTCCATTTCCGTTAACGGTGCCCTCATAAACAAGATAGGGACATCACAGCTTGCCATGGCAGCCCTGGAGGCCCGCAGGAATGTGATCGTTGCTGCCGAGACCTATAAGTTCAGTCCAAGGACACTGCTCGGGGAAATGGTGGAGATAGAGGACCGTGCCAGTGAGGAAGTTATCGATCCTGAGATTCTGAAAGGGCTTCCGAACGTGAAAGTTAGCAATCCTGCATTCGATGTCACGCCTGCGGAGTACATCGATCTCATTATCACCGAAGTAGGAGCATTCCCTCCTACAATGGCATTTACAATAATCAGGGATTATCTTGGGCTTGAGCTGACATTCTGAGGTCTGAGGGATCTTTATCCTTCCAGTTCCACCATTTCAGTTTTTCAGGTTCATGCTCATCAACCGATGCGAAATTAACGGCACAGCGGAATACATACAGTGCACATCTGTCGATCTGCATTCCCTGGTATTCACATAGCCGCTGATACAGTTCTTCAGGGTCCCTGTCCTTAAGATCTGCAATACTTCGGACTCCAAGGTTCCAGAGATCGTCTGCGGTCATCTTCCCGACTCCGGGGATGCGCATGAGTTCCTTTGTCACTGATCTGTATTCCTGTGTCCTGTCCATCAGATTCTTCCTACTGTTGCGATATATATGGTGAACTCCTTCTCGCCGTCTATCCTCAGCAATGCGTTCATATTATCGTCAAGAAAGGCTGCGATAGCGCAGACCCCGCAACCAACGGACTGTGCGCTGAGGTACAGGTTCTGGCAGACATGACCCGCATCAAGATGCAGGTATCTGTATCCTCTTTCACCGTATCTCCATTTCATCCTGTAGGGCACTGCTGTCCAGATGAACGTGACCGCACTGTTGATCACGAAAGGCTGCTCAAGGCAGGCTGTTTTGATATCTCCTGCAACATGTTCTCCAGCCTCTATTTGAACGAGTTTGTGGTCTATGGGCAGGAAATGATACAGCCCGGCCTCCAGCCCTTCCACATTGTTCACCAGTAAATAGGTCTCAAGCGCATGCATGGCCCCTGCGGAAGGCACTGTCCTGAATGTCACCGAACTTTTGATCTGCCTGACACCCTGGGTGCACCAGAGCAGG
>JAWSUM010000054.1:0-5080 GCA_033549165.1 Methanolobus sp. | reverse complement strand
AGGATAACTCTTCAAGGGAGATCGCTTCCAGCAGGTAGTTACGGGTGCTTGTCCTGCTTTCGATAGCTTCCCTGAGACCTACTCTGTCAACCTGGACATTCTTTGGTTCCGGCAGATCGAATATTGTTCCCTCTCCTTCAAATTCTGATTGAAGGGGAGGCTGAGGATATCCGAGTGACTGATCCGATCTTTCAGCATACTGGAACTTGGTTTTTTCCATGAATTCTTTCCCGATTCCGTTCATCCCATGACCCCACGTCAATTATAGAAGAATGTATAGAAGAGATTGGCTACCAGTCTTTTATATTTGTTGCCTTTATGACAACAAAGGAACCTTTCCCGAAGCCCTCAAGAGGTTTTTCAGGTGCTTTGATCTCTTGCAGGGGTCTGAACAGGGTCTGCCTGAGAACAGGCTCACTGAACTCGTGCTCTTCAAGGCTGTTTATGATCTCAGTTGTGGAGTAGAAAGTTGCATTCCGGAAAAAACTTTTCTCTGATGCCTTTTTCCGGTATTCTTTCCCGAGAGGGCTGTTGCGTTCGATGAATGCGACAATGAGCTTTCCCCCAGGTACAAGTACACGATGTATTTCCCTGAGCGTTTGTTCCTTATCCGTAAAACAAAGTGACGTGACAATCAATATGAGTTCCATGGATGAATCCTTCAGAGGCAGTTTTTCCGCAACTCCTTTTATCAGTTCTATACCACGCTTTCCTGCAATCTCAAGCATCTTTGCCGAGGGGTCGAGTCCGTAACTTATGGCCAAAGCAGATGCGAACCTCGCTGTTCCGACCCCTATCTCCAGGCTTTTCTTAGGGATGACATCGGGAAGCAACTCTTTGATGGCTTCCAGTTCGGATCCGTAGACTGCACGATTCTCCCCGTACCATCTGTCATATCTTTCTGCGTGGATGTCAAAGGGGCTTTCTTTCATAAGCAATTCCTTGTTGTTATTCTGTTTACCTGAGTGGAATTTGAAATAAGAAAATATAAAGCGTTTGATTGCTCTTTTGAAAATATGAAGACACGTTGTCAATGGGCCGAAATGAACGAGCACGAAACAGATTATCATGATACAGAGTGGGGAGTGCCCGAGCATGATGACAGGAAGCTGTTCGAGTTCCTGATACTCGAAGGGGCGCAGGCGGGGCTTAGCTGGGACACCATCCTCAAAAGAAGGGAGAACTACAGGAAGGCCTTTGATGGTTTTGACTACAACAAAATTGCTGGCTACGATGAAGGAAAGGTCGAGGAACTCCTGCAGGACAAAGGCATCATAAGGAACAGGAGAAAGGTACTTTCTGCAGTCAGCAATGCAAGGGCTTTCATTGAAGTAAGGAACGAGTTCGGCTCATTCGACAGTTATCTCAGGACATTTCTGCCTGATGGTAAACCGATACAGAACTCATGGAAGTCGATGTCTGATATCCCTGCAAGGACCGAATTGTCCGAAGAGATAAGCAAGGACATGAAGAAAAGGGGATTTAACTTCGTGGGGCCCACGATAATCTATGCTTTCATGCAGGCTGTGGGAATGGTCAATGACCACGTGGTCGATTGTTTCAGGCATCAGGAATGCCGGGATATGAGATGAACTTCAGGGAGACCCTGTGCCTTTAGTATTTTTTGATACTGGGAGGCATTGTTGTCTTTTCAGGTACCTCTGTAAATAAATTACCATTGCAGGAAGGAAGGATAGCATGCATACCAGATATATTGTCCCTGATTCCGTCACGGCGAGAAAGGGATTGGCGGCCAGAGGCCATAATGGCCTGATATCAATATAAAGAACGGAGTCAAGAAGCACATGGCTCCAGGTTCCGATAAGTGAGCCTGCTATTATCGACATGAAGGAATATGTCTGCTCTATCCTTAATTTCTCAGTGATTTTTTGCAACCGCTCTCTTTGAGAAAACAGGAACAAGGATAGCAGAAGGGCGATCAGCGTTGCATTCAGGAAAGTGTGAAGTGGTCCGTGGAGTGGCCGGCAGCCGGCAAACAGGCAATATGTTGCTCTCACATCAACGATGACGCTTCCTAAAAGAATGGAAATAA
Organism: Methanolobus sp.; assembly: GCA_033549165.1. Classification (GTDB taxonomy): domain Archaea; phylum Halobacteriota; class Methanosarcinia; order Methanosarcinales; family Methanosarcinaceae; genus Methanolobus. The sequence continues at coordinate 3,027 of JAWSUM010000054.1, read as the reverse complement.
GGTTGATCCTTTTCTCGAAGATCTCCCTCAGTAAAAAAGCGGGTCCAAGGTGAAATGGTGTGAATGGCATTCCATCTCAGGTGATATGGCCGTACGGGCTTTCTTCATAGTAGCTAAGGAATTGGTCAACTGCTTCAGAAGTATCGACACCTGAGCTGGCCTCTGAACCGAAGAGCAGGCTTGAGAGTGTCGGTCTGTTCATATATACAATGGTTGGTTCACCCTCTATGCCTCCCAGTTCAGCGGCCCTGTCAAGTGCATAATAGAAATTACCCATCTCATCCACAAGCCCGAGTTCTCTGGCCATCTCACCTGTATATATCCTGCCATCTGCAAGGTCCTTGACCTCTCCGACACTCATGCCCCTGCTTTCAGCAACATCATCCACGAAGTTACCGTATACTTCGGCAACGACCCGGTTGGCATACTCTTTTTCATCATCCGTGAGTCCTCTCCATGAGCCGCCCATGTCCTTGAACTCTCCGGATTTTGCGATGTAGTATTCAACTCCTTCCTGTTCATAATAGCCTGAAAGGTTTTCGAACATCCATATGGTGCCGATACTCCCTGTCATGGTGGACGGATTGGCGACTATAAGGTCTGCTGGTGCGGATATATGGTAGGCTGCACTGGCTGCGACGTCACCCATGGATACAATTACGGGTACACCGCTTTCACTCGCCCTTTCTATTTCGGTATATATTTCCTCTCCTGCTGTGGAAGATCCTCCAGGGCTATTGACACGCAGCACTATGGCCTTTACATTCTCATCAGCGGTTGCCTCCCTGATGCTTTCAACTATATCCTCAGAGGTTGCATAGCCAAGGCCTCCGGGCACACTGCTGGTAAGCAGAGTTCCCTGGACGTAGATAACTGCGATCTTGTCGCTAGATGAATACAGTCCACCGCTGAAAGCCTGGAAGATCACAACAAAACTTGATCCAATGACAAGTAAAAGAACAGCTACGATGGCTATGTACTGCCATTTGCGGCTCTTTTTCCCGGATACGGGTGCCGTGCCGGCATAAGGAGCATCCGGGGGAGCTGACCTTTCCTCTCTTCTGTCACTCCTGATCGTGTCTTTCTCGGCTGCTATTGCCTGCTCGCCGGATCTTGTATGGGTTTCTTCTAATGGCTCATCCTTTGTATCATCAAAGGAGTTGTGTCGGTCCTGCTCATCCTGCTCAGTTTCACCATAGGAATAGGGATATGTATGATATCCGGTATCATCCGAATGTCCTTCCCCGTTATCAGGATATTTTCCGCTCATCACTAAATTACCATCCTCTGTATAAAATGCGCCTGAATGTTGAAAAAGCTTGTGTGTTTTGCAAGCGAAATATATTTTATAATTGCAGGCAATCAATACCAGATATATTGACCATTGCCATAACGGAGAAAATACATGCCAGATATTCCTTCTGATAAAGCCGTGCTTGTGACGTGCGGCCTTCCATATGCCAACGGGAAAGCGCACGTTGGTCATCTTAGAACATATATCCCTGCGGATATCTATGTGAGGTCCCTGAAAAAGAAATCACAGGAAACAACATTTGTCTGTGGTTCCGATACCCACGGGACCCCCATTGTTGTGAATGCCGAGGAGCTCGGTATCACACCTAAAGAGCTCGTCCGGAAATATCATGTCCATTTCGATGAAGTTTTCAAGAAGATGGAAGTGGAGTTCGATGCCTTCGGGACCACCGATGATGACACTAACCACAACCGCACCCTTGATATCGTTGATAAGCTCATCGAGAAGGGCTATGTTTACCCCAAGGTCATAGAGATCGCATACTGTCCTCAGTGTGACCGCTTCCTGCCTGACAGGTATGTTGCAGGTACGTGTCCTCACTGCGGAGAGAAGGCCCGTGGCGACGAATGTGACCAGGGATGCGGCAAGCATCTGGAACCGGGAGAGCTCAAGGAGCCTGTATGTACCATATGCAAAGGCCCTGCCCACTATAAGGAACAGGAGCACTTCTTTTTCAAGCTGTCCGAGTTCAAGGACTTCCTGCTGGAGCATCTGGAACACCTCGGCGGGACCCTGAACGCACGCAATTACGCGCTGGGATGGGTGAAGCAGGAGCTTACGGACTGGTGTATCACAAGGAACCTTGAATGGGGTGTGAGATTCCCCGGACACGACGACCTTGTCGTGTACGTATGGGTGGATGCGCCTATCGGTTATATCGCATTCACGGAAGAATGGGCGCAGGCTACCGGCGGCGACTGGGAGAAGTTCTGGAAGGGCGACTGCCCTATAGTGCACTTCATAGGCGGCGACATCATCTACCACCACTGCATCTTCTGGCCTGCGATGCTCAAGGGAGCCGACTACAGCCAGCCATCTGCTGTCGTTGCGTCAGGCATGGTGAAGATAGAGGACAAGACTTTCTCAAAGAGCCGCGGTTATGTGGTATGGGTCGAGGAGGATTACCTGGACCACGGTTTCCACCCTGATCTTCTGAGGTACTATCTTGTAAGCTACACCTCGCACACGAAGGAGGTCAATTTCTCATGGAAGATATTCCAGGACAAGATTAACACCGAGCTTGTGGGCGTGCTTGGCAATTTCCTTTACAGGAACCTGCTGTTCGCATACAAGAATTTCGGTGAGATACCGGAAGGCGACATCGACCCTGAAGTTATTACAAACATAAATTCCACAATTGAAGAGGTAATAAGGGCAAACTCGGAGTACGAGTTCAAGAAGGCTGCTGACACCGCAATGGCCCTTGCCTCATACGGAAATTCATACTTCCAGTCAAACGAACCCTGGAAGCTCATAAAGGAAGACAAGGAAGCCTGTGGCAAGGTTGTCAAGAACTGCATACAGCTTGCCAAGGCGCTGATCCTGCTGTTCGAACCCATGACACCCGGCAGTATGGAGACAGCTTGGAAACAGATAGGCATGGACTCCGACGTCCACACCGCAACCTATGAGGAAGCCACTGTCCCCGTTGTAAGCGGTACCAAACTGGAAGTGCCAGAGATCCTCTTCACCAAGCTTGAGGACGACAAGAT
>JAWSUM010000053.1:0-19148 GCA_033549165.1 Methanolobus sp. | reverse complement strand
TCTCCCCATGCAACACCAACAGCACCTATACGGTTCGTGATGTAGTCGGCGATCTCCTCATAGTTTCCGGAGACCTTCCTCTGAGCGAAAATTGCGGCTACCTTGATAGCTGTTCCTGTGATGTGTGAGTTGGAGACACATGAACCTACGTTGATGAGGTTACCTGCAAGGAACTTCGCGGGGTACTTCTCATAAAGGGTCTCGCCATCTTCGTTCTTGTACATTCCGAGGTCCATTGCGGAACATCCGGACATTACAACGATGTAATTCCTCTTGAGCATCTCATCCGCAACTGTGTACAGGTCCTTCGTGCCGCTCGGATAGTTGGAGCATCCTACCATTGCGATGATACCAGGTGTTGTTCCAAGGACAAGGTTGACACCTTCTTCGCGGATCTCAGGGTCGCTGATCTGTCCTCTTCCGGCACGCATGAGTCCTTTTTCTTCAGTTATGAGCTTGCGGGATGCTTTCTCTATCATGTTCAGTACCGGTATATCCTTCGGGCATGCCTGGTCACATCTTCCACAACCGATACACAGGTCATGAAGGTACTCGAACTTGCTGAAGTCATTGTCAACTCCTGCTTTCATGGCTGCCATTATCGGGAGGTTGGCAGGACAGTCCATTTCACAGGCGCTACACTGGACACATTTTGCTGAGAGTTCCTGAAGCTCTTCCTCGCTTGGAAGTGCCTTGATGCCAATCTCATCACGGATCTTTGACATCTTTATTGCAAGTTCGGGAGCTACCTCTCCGAGAGTATCGAAGTTAAGTATGAGTGCTCCGGGTTCCTTAAAGCTGGAAAGGTCCTCGATGATGTCTGCTGCACTGTCGTTGGATCTGTTTCGCAGACCGTACATGATCTTCTCATTAGTTGTGATTACAGGGATAGAGAGTTTCTTTGCCTCGTCAAGCACATCGGCCCTGACACACTGTTCGTCAACAACGATGACATCAGGAACGCCTGACCTGATCATCTTGAGCTCCTTTGCGAGGGTACCGATGACCTTGGCCTGTGGCTTGCCGCCCTTGTCCATCTGGTAGCGTGTCATATCAATAGCAGTACAACACAGGCCACCAAGCTCGATCTTGTCTTCCAGGCCATGGTCCTGGATGTAATCCATGATGTATGTTACACCAGCTACATTGTGTCCGATGACAAGGAGTACGGGTTTGCTTGAGTCGATGCATCCCATTCCTATCTCTACAAGAGGGGCTTCAGGGTCTGACTTTGGCATTCCGAGGCATGATACCTGTGCAAGGTCGGATACTTCCATTCCAACGTGATCAAGCATTCCGCCGTGAAGGACCTTTGACTCAAAGTCAAGTGCTGATCCTTCCTGTCCTGCATGGATGGTAGCAAGCAATTGTGTAAGCTGTTCCTCAACATAGTCCATGACCTCTTCCAGGTCACCGAGTGTTTCCGGTTTGATACCTGTTACTGCCTGGGTATTTGGAGCCAGCAGGTTTGAGGGCCCTACATCAATTGGGTGGTCACGTCCATGTTCGTGTATCAGGTGGTGCAGGATGTGGCGTCCGTGTCCTGCATGCGCTGCAGCGCCGGTGATTACCCTGAGGAGGGTTTCACGGGCCTGGTGGGCTTCCATGTTGATACCACAGGCACCTTCCTTGTTGCCGGTAAGATCACATTTACCGAAGGTACAGTAACAACACTGGTCACATACCGGGGTGTAGACCGGCTGGTAGCGGGACAAAAGTTTATAGTCCCAGTCTCTCAGGCCGGAAATTCCTGGTTTTGGAGTCGGACCCATTTCAACTCCCTCTTCCTTGGCCTTTTTCTCAATGGCGCCTACTATCTTGCCAATTGTGATCTGCACATTTTCCAGTTCATCAATGGAAAATTGTCCAGTTGGTATATCGCTCATTTTGTATCTTGTCCTCCTTTTGCGGTATTACTAAAAAATAAAATCGTATTAAAAAGTCTTATGTTCATTTCAATCCGTAATAAATATGAAACTGTTGTTCCGGGTGTTCTAATACAACAATCCTATATAAAAAAGTTTCCGGATTTATCATGATTATATGTGATAATGTTTGATAGTTCCACATATGGAAAAAAATATGACTCCAACAGTTTTTGGTGTAATCCTGATAAGCAATTTTCGCATATAAGTTTTCCGATATCTGTAATGATTATTCTTGACAATCCGTGACATGCATTCCAGTTTTCCCCGGAAATAGTTTTATTTGATGCGAACCTTATTTGGAACGAATATTTTAACACGGTGAATGTTTTGGATAAAAAATGCTGGATATGCGGCAGGGAAGAGTATATTCCTTTCAAATGCCGCTTTTGTGGAAAAGTGTTCTGTTCCACGCACAGGCTTCCCGAGCAACATGCATGCGAAGGCCTGGAATATGCAAGAGCGCAGGGTCCAGGTAGCAAATATGCTGGTAGTTCTGTTCCGGAAGCAGATGATATTCTCAAGGATATGATGAAGAACACTGCAAAGTATGCTGCAAAAAGTGCTGTCAGCGGAATCGGATCTAATATAAAGTACTCCATGAAGAACAGCCCTTCAATGGCCATTATTTACTTATGTGTATTCTCGTTTATTCTCCAGATAATCCCCGGTTACTTCGAAGCTTTGATGCTGATCCCAGGTCAGATCTTCACCCGTCCATGGACGTTGATAACTCACATGTTCCTGCATGTGGGATTCTTCCATCTTTTCTTTAATATGATGGTTCTCTTCTTCTTCGGACCCGAACTTGAACGAAGGGCCGGAAAGAGCGGCTTTTTGAGGGTATTCTTCACTGCAGGAATCGTGGCAGCACTCGGCTACTCGCTTACGAGCAATGCTCCTGTTGTTGGAGCAAGTGGTGCTATACTGGGTGTTTTCGCTGCACTTGCGGTCATGGCTCCTGAAATAAAGGTCTATGTATACTTCATCCCTATGAAGATATGGCATGCCCTGATCCTGTTCGCGCTAGTTGATTTCATATTTCTGGGTTCAAACGATATGGTGGCACATACTGCCCATCTGAGTGGTATGCTCGTGGGTCTTTTCATGGGCTACAGGATGCGGCAAAGCAATAAGAAGAACCGATGGAACAACCCTTATTATAACTATAGAAGGTGATCCTGCTGGGAAAGGACATGAGTCATCTCAAGTGCTTCTTCCCGCGACCCTGTGAGAATGAAGAAATACCCATCCAGTTCATCGATATGCAGGAAAAACTGGCGGGCTGGTCGCCTCAGTTGAAGCGTTCGGTATATGTGGATGACTTCAGGGAAACGGAAAACCTGAAACGAGTGCGGGAGGTTACAGTGCTGAGGGTCTACAACTGGCTTTCAGACGGGGAGAGCATGATCGAGTTGTCTGAAATGGAGAGGTTGCAATTTGAAGGGGTAGTGGATACATTTATAAAACATGGCGGTGAAATCCGTTATACAAGGGTAAAAAAAGGTGGGAGACTGGTTAACTATTTCAGGCTGGAAAAGAATTCCATCCCGGGAGTTAATGTAAAAGAAAAACTACTTGCAGATATTCTGTGAAAATGAATATGGATCTTGTATTTGTAGTGACCTTTAGTAAGAATTATATGCTATCATCGTTAAACATTTACACGTTATTATAATGTGTATAGTAAATATATAATATGTATTGCAACTTTGGAATTGTGTAAGTAATAATTGTAACAATTGTGTATCATTATTGAGAGGTATCATGGCCAATGTTAAAACCGGACTAAATTCTATAGTCAAGTACCTTAGTACAAAAAAGGAAACTGGCAGGCGTAGTATTGGTCTACTTGTAGATGGTCCGAATGTGCTCCGCAAGGAGTTCAATGTTAATCTCGAAGAGATAAGAGATGTGTTAAAAGAGTATGGGAATGTAAAGATCGGCAGGGTATTCCTGAACCAGTACGCATCCGACAAACTTGTTGAAGCTATTGAGAACAACGGTTTTGAGCCGATCATCTGCTCAAGTGATGTGGACGTGCGGCTTGCCGTGGAAGGAATGGAACTGGTGTATAATCCCACCATCGATACTCTGGCTCTGGTGACAAGGGATGCTGATTTCAAGCCGCTTCTGAACAAGGCGAACGAACATGGGAAAGAAACCATTATTTTCGGTGTGGAACCGGGATTTTCAACGGCGCTGAGAAATTCCGCAGATTATGTTATTATCCTTGAGAATGACCAGATGAACTATTACGAGGATTATAACTCCGAATCCAAAAAAGGCAATCAAGCCCGCGATGTGGCCAATGAGGAAATGATGCCGGGTTCACGCAGGAAAAAAGATGCTGTGGTTGATTACTAGGTCCTGCAAATATCCCTGATCATCTCATCCAGCCTGGACGGAGGTATTCCTTTCTTTGCTTCCGTACAGTTCTTTATTTTATCGAGGAGTACACAGAGCTGTTCTTTTTCAAGGTTATACCCCATACTTTTTACGATGCCTTTCAGTGCCTTCATTCCGGTATGTTTGCCTACTATGAGATGGCGCGTCCCCCCGACCATCTCCGGGCTGAAGAGCTCGTATGTCCTTGGTTCTTCAAGAATGGCACACACATGTATGCCAGATTCGTGCGAGAATGCATGTTCACCTACAATAGCCTTATTTATTGCTGGCTTTATTCCCGAGAATTCATTGACCATTTTTGAAAGCTTTGTCAGCCTGGTTGTGTCATACCTGTCAATACTGTACTGGATTCTCAGAGCAACAAGCAGTTCTTCAAGGGATGCATTACCCGCCCTTTCACCGATGGCATTGACTGTTGTGTGAAGTTGTTTCGCACCTGCCTCTGCGGCAGCCAGTGTATTTGCGGTTGCCAGTCCCAGGTCGTTGTGGCAGTGTATGCAGATAGGAGTGTGCACTACTTTTTTGATCTCACTTACCAGATAATGGGTTGTGCTGGGGCTGAGTATTCCTATTGTGTCTGCGATACTGACATAATCCACTTTGTATTCCTCGGCAGCAATGAACGCCTTTTTCAGGACCTCTACATCGGTCCTTGTGCCATCCTCTGCGGCAAATCTTACTCCGACCCCATGGTCCTTTGCGTATTCGATCGCACTCATCGCGGAGGCGAACATCTCGTCAAAACTCTTATGATATTTGTATTTGAGGTGAAGCTCTGACATGGCTATGAAAATGCTTATGAAATCAACATCACAGTCAACTGCTGTCTCAACATCGCCGATGACCGAACGTGCAAGACAGCACGTTTTTGCATTGAGTCCCATATTTGCGATCTCTTTGACAATGTCTTTTTCAGCAGGTGATACAACCGGGAAACCGGCTTCGATTATCTCAACTCTGACAGCGTCGAGCTCAGTGGCAAGTGCTATCTTCTCATCCCTGGTGAAGACCACTCCGGGAGTCTGCTCACCATCTCTCAGGGTGACATCACATATTTCTATATCAAGGGGTGGTAGGTTAAGATAATCGATAAGTTTGTTCCTAGAATAAGCTTCAACTTCTGACATGTTCTTGCTTCCTGTAAATGACGAACATCCCCAATACTCAATATAAATTTTAGGTTTTTAAGTCTTCTTTTTCGTTAAAAGCCTATCGCCAAATGGTAATCTTTATTAAGTAAGTAGAAGGCAGGCGCTTGCAGCTTTGAGTAAATTGCAGCGTATATGTCACTCATATGCGGGTTGCGCCCTGGTCAGCGCATCTATGCAAGTTTGCTTTGTACCTTCTCGTAGAAACCGTTGATCGAAGTGCTGACAAACCTTGCAGGGTTCTCTGCTTTGGTAAGTATGACCCTGTCAGTGGCCTTGATGCTGTAGGAATGCTGGCCATCGATAACAATAGCAGCCTCTTTTTCAGGAATTATCATTTCCACTGAGATCTTGCTGCTTGCAGGCACGACCCATGGACGCGCGGAAAGCTTGAACGGGGCAAGTGGCACGATCAATGATGCATCAACCCTTGGGTCAACTATCGGGCCGCCTGCACTCATTGCATACGCCGTTGAACCTGTGGGCGTTGCAAACACAACACCGTCAGCTCGCAGTTCCTCTATCATGGATCCATCCACGGCTACCCTGAAGGTGAGTATCTTTGCGGGTCTTGCAGTAATAAGCACCACTTCATTGGTTGCCGGGGGGAGAGCTCTTCCGTTGAGATACACTCCAAGTCTGCTGCGTTCAGTGTACGTGAATCCATTAAGGACATTCTCCACGGCACTGATGGCATCCTCTGGCTGTACGTCTACAAGGAATCCCAGTGTTCCCAGATTTATCCCCAGTGTGGGTAGCGGGTTATCCATTTTGGAAATGCTGCGCAGTACTGTGCCATCTCCTCCGATGGAAATTATAAGCTCGACACCTCCCTCCCTCATGTTCTCAACAGGCATGCACCTGTCATTGATACTAAGATGCTCTGCAGTCCCGGGAGACAGGACAATATCGACCTTGTCTTCAAAGGTTTCCATTATCTCCCTGGCCATGTTCAGGGCTTCCTGGTTATCAAAGCGTGATACGATGCCTATCTTTTTAACCTTCATGTGAATCTCCCTTTGAAAGTTTTAAAATTTTCTCGTGTGCATAACCGTTAGAAGCAATCATGTGCACTTTATTCAGGATACTGTCTTCCAGCTCAAGAGGTGCACCAAAGCTGTCAGTGACCTTTCCTCCGGCTTCCTCCACGATCAGCTTTCCAGCCGCTACATCTGTTAAGCGCAGGGAACCCCGCACATCAACGAAAGCATCTAACTTACCGGCTGCAACATAACAAAGTTCAAGTGCCACACTTCCCAGGACCCTGATCCTTCTTACATTCCTGCACAATATGGCAGTCGCTTTTATATGGGGCCGGTAGCCGTAAACACTTATACATAATCTGTTTATTTCCGATCTACTGGATATTTGTATTCTTTGAGTATTAAGGAATGCCCCCTTTCCTCTCTCAGCACAGAACACATCTCCTGTTGCAAGATTCTTCACATAACCAAAACATATATCCTGCGGACCATCCGTAGTTATAGCGAGGGATATGCTGTAAAAAGGGATTCCGAAGGATGCATTATAGGTCCCGTCTATCGGGTCTACTATGATAGTATACTCCGGAAGGTCGCCAATCACTTTTTCGCCACATTCCTCACTCAGTACCCTTACGGATCTTCCTTCCTTCTCAAGCACCTCCAATATAGCTTTCTCGGAGATGTCGTCTATCATCTTCGTGGGGGTGCCGTCAGCACCCATGTATACCACATCATCGGCGCCACAGGTCCCGACCACATCCTTTATTCTATCGTTTACGGCATCAGCTATCCTGTCGCTAAGCTCGAGAAAATAACCACCCTGCGGCATAAAAAGAGATGAATGGGTGTCAGATACCCATTGCTTTGTTAGTCTTTGCTATGGATTTTGCGCCATCGCTCTCAAGTTCCATCATGGCACGAATAGCATCCACATTTTCGGGAATTACGTCGGACTCCTGGTGGATTCCCTGGAAGAAATAAAGCTCTCCTTCGTACATGGTGATAGACTCATCCCATACGCAGTTCTCCCACATGTCTCCTCTGGAACGTCCGAGGTCCTTACCAAGTTCCATTATCTCGGCAGTTGAGCCTATTCCCTTATCGATCAATCTTATGCGTGATTGTTTTGAGAACAGGTTTCTTACGTCATCTGCTGAGCATTCCTTGTTAAGCTCGAGATTCAAGGTGTGCAGGTGCATCAAAGTTGTCGGAAGCTTGACAGCTGTTGATGCTATGTTGATGTGCGGCATTACTGTCTTTACATCAGGTCCGTGGTGGGACGGAAGCTTGATAGGATTTGGAACAATTGCGTTTATCGGTCCTTTCTTGACATCGTTGGGGTCGGCAGCCCTTCTCATGAGGGTCACTCTCACCTTCTTTATGCCGTATTCCTGGTCCAGTGGATAGATAACCCTGCAAAGTCCGGTTGTGTTACAGGAGACGACCCTCACAAAGTCCCTTCCAAGGGCTTCCTCGTAGTTGGCATTGGCATTGAACGAGCAGCCTGCGAGTTCATGGTCCTCGCCGCCCTGCCAGATTGCCTTGATACCAGCCTTTTCGTAGAGGGCTTTATTCTTCTCTCCTACGCCTCCAGGAGTACAGTCGACGATCACATCCGCATTCCCTACCATGTCTTCCACTGTGCCCGCAACGGATATTCCGCCTTTCTTCATCGCATCGACCTTTTCAGTCGGTGCGTACACAGCATAGCCTTTATCGACTGCAATTGAGGCTTCGAAGTTAGGCCTGGTCTTGGAGATGCCTATGATCTCCATGTCGTCCTGCAGGCTGACCGCATCTGCCACTCTTTTCCCGATTGTACCGTAACCATTTATCGCTACTTTGACTTTTGACATCTATTGTCCCTTCCATTTGATTTAAAATTCTGATTGCTGTTCGAGTGAAAACAATACAGGCTACGTAAGTTTATTTATAAACTTTTTCGTCCTGTATACTATTTTCCAAGTATTATAGTTTCCCCTTTCGAAAAATCGACCTCTTTTATCGAACCTTCGATCGTCTCTTTTTCTCCGAGCAGACCATAAAGATGGATAGAGTCCCCCTCCACAACCATCTTTGTAACGGATTCCATAACTGTTTTTCGCTCATCCCCTTTTACCAGTATCGCATTTAGTTCACACATTCTTTCTTCCTCCCTTATTCGAATAATCTGGCTACAGAGCAGCCTTTTGGAGCACCGATATCTTCCCCTACAGGATCGCACTTGACCTTTAGTAAGTAGGCTATGGGCCTATAATTCTCTTCTGATAAGGTCTCATAGTTTGCCATGCCTTTGCTGATTATAAGTGAGGCGTTATCAAGGGCATCTTTGAGTTCCCGGGGCGCCTCGTCAAAACAAACACCGATAGCGTTGGAACCGGTTGTCAGCACGCGGTCCACCATTCCATCTATACCGAACTGCCTGACCTCTTCCATGGTAACATCATTGAGTATTGGTGCACCGCGGACGACCAGAGTTATCTTCCCGCCCATTTTCTTTATCATCTCAAAGACAAGTGTGTCGATAAGTATCTCTCCGCAGTTGTCGGCCAGATACACGATGTTGCTGAGCTTATCAAGCATCCTGTCCGTGTCGTCGATGTCCAGTCCGCGCTTGAAATGCTCCCTGAATGTTTCATCAAACACATCGATGGGTACTTCAAGTCCCATGACCCCGTAATCGAAATAGTTACCTATTACAGATGCAAGTACTGCACGTTTGAAAGTGGCAATATCATCTCCATCTCCGTCAAATACATGTGAACGTATGACCGGAAGGAACTTTTCAGCGATTCTGCTGCTCAACTCTTTCTTTTCCCTGTAGGGGTCGTTGTCATTGAGTATCTCGTAGGCTTTCCTGTGCATTGGTGTCGAGAGGGCTGCAGCAGGCATGCCGGGGATGTAGATACGATTGAGAACTTCGATACCTCCCCTTACAGCTTTATGCATCAGTTCTACGTCATCTGTGGACAGTTCCGCTTCCATGTGTACTCTTGAGAGCAGGCAATATGTGCATCGTGGGTGGACTTTCATGGATAAATTCCTCAGTAGGTATAACCTGTACCTCGTGAAATGAAATAAACGTTACCTGCTAATATCCGAAAAGCAAAAAAAGCTTTGTGTGTATATTTATCTACTTTAAGTGCCTATGATGAAAAAACATAATGAGAAAACTATTCTCAAGAGACCTCAATATGAAGATCAAGACCGAACAGGGCCGTTACATTATCCTCGGCAGTATCGATGGTATCCTGGCTGTTCTGGGTGTCGTTATCGGAATTTCTCACGTATCGGATGATCCTGCAATTGTGATAAATGCCGCATTCGGCGGGGCCGTGGCCCTTGCACTGACGAACGGTGTCGGTTCCTATCTTGCTGAAAGTGCGGTTGAGTTCGGCAAACTTGCTGAACTGGAAAGGCCGTTGCTCAGGAGCCTGGGACATACCCGGCTGGAGCAGGAAACCAAAAGGAAGATCTGGAATGATTCCCTCTTCCACGGCGGTGCGAGCTTTTTAGGGTCGCTGGTCCCCATTCTACCTTTCCTGCTTCTGGACAGTTACCAGCTCCAGACAGCGATAGTATTAAGCATTGCTGTTCTTTCCCTCCTTGGAGTATTTTCCGGGAAGATTGCAAAGCAAAGCCTTATCAAGCATTCGGCCCGCATGGTGGGTCTGGGGATACTGATCGTTGCGGCAGTTACCATGCTTGGGCTGGAATGACCCTCTCTTGATTATTTTTTAACTGTACTTTTATTTTACAAAGCATAATTTAATTTAGAAAGTTTTTTATATGTGCAACTTTTTTTACATTTACCTCAAAAGGGTGGTTATTAATATGGAAAAAATAGGTATTGTTGTTAAGTTAGCGTTAGCTTTGCTGACACTTGGCCTGGTTATAACTAATGCCGGAGCTATAGAATATCATGGTATAGAATTTCCGGCAGGAGCTTCTTCTTTTGCCGATGAGATCGTAAGTTCCGACCTGAGGGGCGGTGCTGCCGGCGGAGATCCGGAAAATGCCCTTTCCCTTCCCGACAGGAATAGTGTAAGTCTGGGAGCCAAAGGCTCTATTATCCTGAAGTTCACTGATAATTCCCTGGCAACTTCAGGGAACAGTGATTCAGACCTATGTGTATTCGAATATGGTACTTCAAGTACCGAAATAGCCGAAGTTTTCATAAGTACTGATATGGAAAATTGGATAAAGGTCGGAGAAGCGAACAGGAAAACACTGATAGATATCGATAGCACACCAGGAGTTATTCCTGGTACAAGGTATTGTTACGTCAAGCTTGTTGACCTGAATGGCAAAATTTCCAATAAAAACTATGAAGGTGCGGACATCGATGCTGTAGGTGCCATTAGCTCTGCTTCTCCTGTTGAAGGCAGACTTGAAGAAGGGCAGGAAGATGAAAGAAACGAAAAGGCGGAGAGTATACCGGAATTCCCTGGCATTGCCATCCCAATGCTTGCTATAGTCGGAATGGCTTTTGTTTTCAGGAAAAAAAGATAAGTGATAAGTGTAATCTGCAAACATCTAACAGGTGTCCAGCTCTTTCCAGAGCTGCCATTTTTTTTATTTTTTGTCCTTTCGTTTGTATCCTTCCTGCTAACTCTCATCTTTAAATGCAATGGTGCATTATAGGCAGTCCATGGTAATGGGAACAATTGCATTGCTAATCGTAGGCCTTGTGATGATCAGCAAGGGTGCTGACTGGTTCGTCGAGTCTGCGGTGGTCATATCCGAAAAAAGTGGCATACCAAAGATAATAATAGGTGCCACTATAGTGAGCTTTGCCACGACCTCTCCTGAATTTGCTGTTTCAGTTACGGCAGCATATATCGGTCATACGGACCTTTCCGTGGGTAATGCAGTGGGCTCTGTGATATGCAATACAGCTCTTGTTCTCGGACTTATTGTATGCATCAGGGCCATATCTGTTGAAAAACATAGTTTCATGCGCAAAGGTGCTTTTATGCTCCTTTCAGGTATACTACTGATCCTGCTGACGATAGACAGGCAACTCTCATCTGCGGACGGCCTGATCCTTTTGACTGTGTTCGTGGGTTTCCTGTACTATAACTATAAACTCCAGCGCGCAATTTTCAGTGAATCCGATGGTGGGATCGTAAGAGCGCCTATGGGTGATATGAAAAAAGAGTTCCTTCTTTTCATTGCAGGTGCCGGTCTGGTCATAATTGGGAGCCGTCTGCTTATTAACTCAGGCATAACTCTGGCAGAGCTGCTGGGAGTGCCGGAGATGATCATCGGCCTGACCCTTGTGGCATTCGGGACATCGCTTCCTGAACTTATAACCGCGCTTTCATCCACTTTGAAAGGGCACCAGGACATTTCCATCGGTAACATCCTGGGTGCGAACATAATGAACATAACCCTCATTTTGGGCGTCTCGTCCCAGGTAAGGACCCTGGATATCCTGAACCAATCAGTAATGTACGATTTTCCTGTAATGCTGTTCATCATGGTCCTCCTGATGGTATTCGGTATTACCGGCAGAAAGCTGGCCAGATGGGAAGGTGCAGTTATCCTTACGACATACGTTGCATATATTGCCGGACTTTTCATATTCTTCAGGTGATCTTCAGAAAAAAGATTTTAATCTATTTTTGAAACTGGAATTTTACTTCTTTCCAGTTTTCACCTGAAAGAACGCAATTTGAAAAGATACGAAGGCGTAAAATCATTCTTATTTCTGAATTTTAGCTGCCTGACGTCCATTTTATATAAGAGATGGGAATTCGATAGAATCAGGAGAAGGTATGTCTTATATATGATAATTACCTTCAGTAATATTATGCAACTTCCAACGCCAGAGGAATTAAAACAGAAAAGAACGGAACTCGGACTTACTCAGAGCGACCTCGCAAAACGTGCAGGTGTCAGCCAGCCTCTGATCGCCAGGATAGAATCCAGTGATGTCGATCCGAGGTTATCTACCTTGAAAAAGATCATCGACGTCTTCGAGGAGGTTGAAAAAGAAGATATCCAGGTAGGCAATATCATGAACACCAATGTCATCTCCGCCGCGCCGGAAGAACACATTGATGTTGCTGTGCAGATAATGGAAAAGAACAATATCTCCCAGATACCTGTGATATCAAAGGGAGTACCTGTGGGAAGCATCTCCGAGGAAATGATAGTAAGGTCCCTGGCCGACAGGAAGAAGAACACGGTATCCCATATGCTGATAAAGGAAATGATGGGCGATTCCTTCCCGACCGTCTCTCCCAATGCGGATATTAAAATGGTCTCTCACATGCTCGAAAGGAACCCTGCCGTCCTTGTGCTGGAAATGGGCCAGGTGGTGGGTGTTGTTACCAAGCATGATGTGATGAAGTTGTTGAGTGAGTAACTTTTGTGTAGAAGCTGGAATGGGGGCCTGAAAATGGGACTTTGATTCATTTTCCGGTAACGGGCACAGAGCCTTAAAATAATGTTCAAAGAGTTCTTCTGTCGGGTATATTTCGTAAGCTGCTGTATCAATCCCATCATTATAGTTCGGTCACCGGCACGGAATACTTCAGATAATATTCGAAAAGCTCTTTTCCCCATTGAATCGCTTCCGGGCTTGAACACAGAATATACTTGTTATCATACTCTCCCTTGTTATTCAACAATCGCATAAGGAAATAATGATTGGTGTACGCACAGGAAAGGAAGCCTGTTTCTTTGGTTAAAACGTAGAAATGAAACAACGGATCTTCAAGTAATTTCGTAAAAGAAATATGGAAATCTGTTCGTATCTTATCAAGCAAATTCTTGGAGATTATTAAATTTACATCTACATTGCTCTCAAGCAGCTCAAATAATATCGTATCGATGTTCGGATAAAGAAATGTTGTCAGACCACAGTAATATTTCGATATGACTGAAGCTTCGTTAAATTTGTTAACCGTTTCATGTGTTCCTTGAATGGCAGCATAGATTTCCGAAGGTATATCATAGATATCCTGAAGAGAAGGATTGATTATGCTACATTTCCCAAGTTCGTTTATTCTTTCCAAAAGGTGAAGTGGGATGGAATCAAGTTTACGGGTTCCCCAGTACTCGATATCATTATCAAAAATGTCGATAATATCCAGTAAAGGGTTCATTTCCTTTACCACAACTCCTCCTATGCGTGTCAGTTCATAACTATCGTCCCGCTGGGCAATGAGGTGATGTTCTTCCAGTATCCTCATCTGCGGCAGCAATGCCTGCCGTGTTGTTTCCAATGACTCGAGGATGAATTCCATTTCTTTATGACCATCCTGCAACATCAAGAGTACGTTCTTTCTTTTATCCGACGCAAATATCACATCAAGTAAAGATTTCTTCATCACCACCGCTATTCCCCAAAACCAATTTCCCTGCATTTTAGTATACATAAAGTATTACTTAAATCAATGCAAATTTTTCGTGTTTAATTTTTTTGAGCTTAGAAAATCAGCTAAAATGAATACTACCGATCAGATTTCTTTTATTGGTGTGGAATCCTCGAGGTAATGGTCAAAGAGGTCCTTTCCCCATTCAAGCGCAGTACTGCTGAAAGATATCAGCTCTTTGTTATCGTACCAACCTTCTTTGGTCAACATTGTCATTAAAATGCACTCGTCATTGAATGCGAAATAAACAAAATTGAATGGCCTGTCATATAGGTTGAATGTAATATATTCATTGTCCAGCAACTCCTGGAAATCGCTGCGATCATGTTCTTTAAACTTCTCGAAGAGTTCCCTGGAAATGACCATTGTGATCTCTGTTTTATTCTCGGTCCATAGGGTGAAAAGATCCATAAAATGGGGGTGAAATATGGTAGTGACGGCATACATTTTGCTTGAGTTCGCGGTTGCTCTGGTAAATCCCTGGTTAAGTTCATGTATATTGGATATGGACGGCTCGTTCACCTGGTATTCACTCAACTCCTGTATCCTGTCCATGAGTTCAGGAGGGATGAATCGCAGATCACGCTCTCCCCAAAAATCGAGATTAAAGTCCAGGACATCTACTGTATCGATCAGAGGGACCATTTTATCGACAATCCTCTCTCCAATGACAGTCAGCCTGTAATTATCATCCTGCTGGATGATAAGATGATGATCTTCCAGTATCCTTATCTGCGGGAGTAATGCTGTTCTGGTAGTTTCCAGTGACTTGAGAAGGAAATCCATCTCTTTAGGACCGTCCTGCAACAACAAGAGTACGTTCTTTCTTTTATCCGACGCAAATATCACATCAAGTAAAGATTTCTTCATCACCACTGCTATTCCCCAAAACCAATTTCCCCTGCAATTTAGTATGCATAAAGTATTACTTAAATCAATGTGATATTTTTAATGAAATTTGCTGGTGGTGTGGATTTGAGTTTTGGGTGGACAGGTGGGTCTTTTATGTTTTTTCCGTTGAATGACAGATGCTTAGAGCATCTGTGCAAACAGGCGCTCTGTATCTTCTTTCCTGCATAGTTCGGTGCCGGGTGTCATTACCGCAGCAGAACCGGCAGCCAGTCCGTACAGGACCGCTTCCCTGAGCGGCTTACCTCTCGACAGTGCCAGGACAATGCCTGCAACCATGCTGTCACCGGCTCCCACCTTGCTGCTGATGGGCACCGTTGGCGGGACCATGCGCTCAACGAGTTCTTCCGAAAGAAGCAATGCACCTGCAGCTCCCAGGGATATGACGATCACCTCGCACTTACATGCCTGGACTATTCTTTTGCCCTTATCAAGTATCTCGGATTCCCCTATCTTTTCCTGGCCGAGGAGCCTGCTGAATTCGCGTATATTGGGTTTGATGAGATAGACGCCTTCCTCCAACGCCAGTTTCAATGAATCACCGGAGGAATCTACAACAACCCTTGACCCGATCTCCTTTCCGATACGTGCCACACGTGCGTAGAAATCGGTGGGTACACCGGGAGGCAGGCTTCCGCTTGCAACGATGTAGTCCGGTGCCGGGCTTAAGGAGGCCAGTTCCCGGAGACAGTTCTCCCATTCCCTCTCTGTAAGTTCCGGTCCCGGCATTCCGAACCGATACTGCTGTTCGGTAGACTTCTCGAAAACGATGAAATTCTCCCTGGTCATTCCTTCGATGGGTAAGGGATGTTGACTTATCCCTTCCTGCTCAAGTAGTTTTTTGAGCCTCTGTCCGGCCATGCCACCCGAAGTGTATAACAACAGGGATTCTCCTTCCAGTTTCTTAATGGCTCTGGAAACATTCACACCACCCCCTCCTGGCTCGAAGCTGGGTTGCTCACAGCGTATCTTATGCTCGGGTATGACGTTATCCGTGCTTGTGCTCTTGTCGATGGCAGGGTTCATTGTCAGGGTAACGATCTTGTTCATGGATGATTCTCCGGGTAATTAATATGAGCTGGATGTTTATATATGGGGCTTAAGATGGGTTTTCAAAAGTGTAGATATACGGTTCTTTTAGATTAAGAGATAAAGTTGTTTTTATCAGTTGCTTATAGCGAAACCAGGTTTTCTAAAAGAAATGGGACTATCACTGGTAACTGCAGATATGAATAAAGATATTATCTCGATCATCTGGATAAGCAGGATATTACCTTAAGTTATTTTGTGTGGATTTTATTACAACACTGGATTCTTCAGTAAAAACGAACGATTCTTATTAACATAAGCAAAAACTGTTAATTGAACCATAAACCAAATTACCTTCCGGACAACAAGAATGTTCTCCAGCATAATCCCGCACTCATAATAGGTTTATATAATAATGTTGCATATGAGGCACGAATACCTATATAGTTAAAATGGGCCAGGGTACATTCAATGTGCACTTTACGTACAATCGCCAAAGATTTTAATTATGAGAGATTCTGTCATTCACATATTATATTACCAGAGGATTAGGAGATTTGCATGGAAATAGAAGATACGCTTCTTATGATGCCAGGACCAGTTCCTGTCGCACCCAGAGTTCTTAGGGCTATGTCCAGGCCCATGATCAACCACAGAGGTGCGGAGTTCGCAGCGATGTACGATGACTGCCGTGAGATACTGGCAGACGTATTCCAGACAAAGAACGACATTTTTGTCGTCAGCGGTTCCGGTACTGCCGGGATGGAGGCTGCTATCGGCTGCACGGTAGGTCCGGAAGATACTGTCGTTGCACTTGAGAACGGTAAGTTCGGAGAGCGCTTCAAGGATATCGCTGCAAGATACGGAAAAGTGAATCCCGTACTCTGCGAATGGGGTAACTCCTTCGACCTCGGTGAGATCGAGAAAAAGCTCGAGAGCGGTGCAAGAGCAGTAACCCTTGTCCACAACGAGACCTCCGCAGGTATCCTCAATCCTGCAAAGGAGATCGGCAGGCTGGCAAAGAAGCACGATGCACTTTTCATCATGGACGGTGTCACCTCCCTTGGCGGAGACGACGTCAAGGTCGATGACTGGGGTGTTGACATCGCAGTGACCGGCTCCCAGAAATGTGTCGCAGCTCCTCCGGGACTTTCAATGATGTCCGTAAGCAAACGCGCATTCGAGGCAATGGAAGACATGGACAGGATGCCCTATTATCTTGACCTCAAGGCATACAAGAAGAGTGCTGACAAACCAGGCACCCAGACACCTTACACACCGGCTATCCCTCTCTTCTATGGATTGCAGGAAGCCCTGCACATAGTGAAGGAAGAAGGCATGGCTGCAAGGATGGAGCGCCACAGGACAGAAGGTGTGGCAGTGCGTGCAGCAGTCGGGGCCCTTGGTCTTGAGATGTTCCCACAGCTCAACGAAAAGAGTCATTACTCCAACACGGTCTCCGCCATGAAGGCACCCGAAGGTGTCAGCGGCGACGATATCAAGAAAGACATGAAGGCAAGGGGCATCATGATCGCAGGCGGCCAGAACCGTCTGAGCGGCAAGATCTTCAGGATCGGCCATATGGGCAATACGATGCCAAAGGACATCATGCTGACAATCCAGCAACTTGAGATCGTACTTAAGAACAGAGGAGTAATCCCGCAGACAGGGGCCGGAGTGGAAGCTGCAAGCGAGGTACTTGATACCCTGCTTTGAACTTCTGCTTTTTAAACTCAGATATAACCATGCCAGTTATCGGAATTGTAGATACGACCTTCGCACGCTTCAACATGGGTAAGGCTGCGGTGGATGAGATACAGAAGCATGCTTCTGCCAGGATCATCCGCAGGACCGTACCGGGAATAAAGGATCTCCCGGTCGCAGCCAAAAAGCTCATCGAAGAGGAGAAATGCGAGATCGTCATGGCACTTGGCATGCCCGGTGCAAAGGACAAGGACAAGATCTGTGCACATGAGGCATCCACGGGGATCATCCAGGCACAGCTCATGACAAATACCCACATAATCGAGGTGTTTGTCCATGAGGATGAAGGAAAGGATGAGAAAGAACTTGCTTTTTTGATGGAACAACGCTCCAGGGAGCATGCACTCAACGTGGTCAAAATGCTCTTCAAACCTGAGCAGCTGATCAAGGAAGCAGGGACCGGGCAACGCCAGGGATTCAGGGATGTCGGACCGGCAAGGGTCTGACCGCCATACATCAATAATCAAAGTGATCGATATGACCATCAAATTGGGATTTGTAATAGCCGAATTCAACAGGGACCTCACCTACCAGATGGAATTGCTGGGTGAGGAACACGCAAAGTTCCTCGGAGCCGAGGTTGTAGAAAAGATATTGGTCCCGGGTGTCTATGACATGCCGCTGGCCATCAAGAAACTCTGTGAGAACAACGGGATCGATGCAGTTGTCACCCTTGGTATAGTAATAGAGGGTGCCACAGAACACGACGAGATCGTGGTACAGCATGCAGCAAGAAAGATTACCGACCTTTCTCTGGAGTACAACAAACCGGTCACCCTCGGAATTGCGGGGCCGGGAATGACAAGAATGGAAGCTCACGAACGCGTGGACTATGGGAAACGTGCTGTTGAGGCTGCTGTGAAACTTGTTCAGAGACTTTGATCCACGAAAAACTTAAATATGAAGCAAAAAGGTTAGGGTCTTCATGGCATCATCAAGGCTAAAAAGAGTGGAAGAATCAGCAACCATAAAAGTTGCCAATATCGCTACAAAGTTAAAACAACAAGGCGTAGATGTCATCAGTTTCAGTCTGGGTGAACCGGATTTCGATACTCCCAAACATATATGTGATGCAGCTGCAGATGCGATGTACAGGGGCGAGACCCACTATACTCCGTCTGCCGGGATTCCCGAGCTAAGGGACGCAATTGCAGAGAAGCTAAGGACAGAGAACAAGCTTGATGTGAACGGTTCGGACGTGCTCGTAACACCAGGTGCGAAACAGGCTATTTTTGAGCTCATGTTGACCGTTCTGGATGACGGTGACGAAGCTATCCTCTTTGACCCCGCATGGGTCTCCTATGAATCTGCAATCAAATTCGCAGGTGCGGATTCAGTCTGGGTTCCCACGGACCCTTATGATTGTTTCAAGCCTCAGAACCTTGAGGAATATATCACTGACAGGACTCGCCTGATTGTCGTCAACACTCCTGGTAATCCAACTGGTGCCGTATATGACAGGAGTACATTGAAGAACATTGCAGATATTGCCATTGACCATGATATCCTTGTACTCTCTGATGAGATATACGAGAAGATAATCTATGAAAAGGAGCATGTTAGCCTGGGTTCCATGGACGGCATGCAGGACAGGAC
>JAWSUM010000052.1:0-19677 GCA_033549165.1 Methanolobus sp. | reverse complement strand
AAAACCTCTAAAGACAAAAAAGATAAAAATGACAGGAAAATCAAAAAAGGTAAGAAAAAATCAGGAAGCGAGTTGAGCACTTCTGAAGGGAGTGAAAGTCTCAGCGACAAACCCGCAAAAAAGAAGAAAAAACTCCGTCTGGGTCTTGGAAAGAAAAAGAAAGACAGTACTGAAATCACAGATGACGATGAATACACATCCGTAAATGAGCAGGAACAGCAATCTTCAAAGAAGTCCTCCTCTTCGATCATCAAAAAGATAGAACAGATAATAACCCCAAAACCTGAGACTATCGAAGAGATGGAGTTCGTTGTTGGGGAACTGTCTGTTCCTGTTCCCGGAGTTCCCCAGAAGGAAGTCAACATCACCTATGAAGTTACTCCCGGATGCCAGTATGTGCATATCGAGTTCAGGGAAGAGTCACTTGTCTATCAGTGTCTTGAGCCTCCCATGAGTGAGAGTGAGAAGGAAGCACTGTACATCATACAGAATGCCTTTGACAAGATGGCGCACTCAGAGATCTTACTGGTACAGGAAGAGGACCGTGTGGAAGCCCTGAGGGACAGGTTCGACCTCATTGTGGATATCTATCGCCTGAAACTCAGTGATACGCAGAAGGACAAATTCTTCTATTATTTGCATAAGAAATACATGGGCTTTGACAGGATGGACCTCCTGATGAAAGACCCTTACCTTGAGGATATCACCTGTAACGGTCCCTACACTCCGCTCTATGTCAATCACAGGGTATATGGCTCGGTTGCTACCGATGTGATCTATGAGGAGATCGAGCTCAACAACTTCGTTATGAGAATGGCACAGGCGGCCGGCAGGCATATCTCCGTACTGGAGCCCATCAGGGATGCAACCCTTGTGGACGGGAGCCGTGCGAATCTCACCCTTGGAAAAGAGGTCACAAAAAGAGGTTCGACCTTCACTATCAGGCGTTTCAGGTCCAACCCGGTGTCCTGTATCGACCTGATGAACTACAAGACCTACGATTCTACGGTGCTTGCCTATTTCTGGCTCATGGTGGAGTATAAACGCTCCGTACTGGCAGCAGGTGGTACCGCATCCGGTAAGACCACAACTCTCAACGCCCTTGGAGCATTCATCCCGCCTGAATACAAGATAGTGTCCATCGAGGATACCGCCGAGATGAATCTCATGCATCCCAACTGGACCCAGTCAATCACCAGGGCTGGTTTCGGTGGCGGTGAGGGTGGCAAATCAGCAGGAGACATAGAACTGTTCGACCTCCTGAAAGCTGCTTTGAGGCAGAGGCCGGAATATATAGTGGTCGGTGAGGTTCGTGGCGCAGAAGCAGGTACTCTTTTCCAGGCTATCTCTGTGGGTCACCCCTGTATGGGCACCATACACGCAGGCTCCATACACGAACTGCTCTCAAGGGTGGAATCGGAGCCCATGAACGTGCCGAGGAACCTCTTTGCCAGTGTGGACATGGTCATTTTCAATTCCATGATAAAGGTCGGTGAGCATTTCCTGAGAAGGGCATTAAGGATCGTGGAGATCGTGGAACTCGATCCTGAACGTGGTGATCTTGTAACCAATCCCGTATTCAAATGGAATCCGGTCACCGATGAATATGAATTCAGTGGCAGTAGTGCCCTATTTGATGACATCTATGACGAGTTCGGTATCGAACAGGCTGAACTCGTAAGGGAGATGGATGTAAGGGCCAGATATCTCGAAAGCATGGCACGTGACGGGATCACCGAATACGAAGCAGTTGCCAGGGCCATCAGGAAATATTCAAGACATAAGGATGAACTGATGGAGATGACGCATTAAATGGTCAGGATCCGGGATATTGATGTCCATCAGGCTTTCAAGGATGGGACTGCCAACAAGTACATCGAAAAATACAAGATGTTCTGCTATGTATTTGGCAAGTATATAGATAAGAAGCCTCAGGATGATATTGCCAAATCCCTCTACCAGGCAGATATGGTGCTGACCCCCGGCATGTTTCTTTCCCTGTCCCTGGTTACGGCAGCACTGGCTTCTGGTATTGTCTTTATGTTCTCCCTGATCCTTTTCAGGAACTCATCTTCTCCTCTTGTCTACATAACTGTCCTGACCGTCCTCACATTCGGCCTTACGGTGAGCGGATTCCCTTTCATGCTCTACAACAAGATCTCCAACAAGAACATGAACATTGAACATGAACTGCCTTTCACGCTGGGGTACATGACCATCCTTGCAAGTTCAGGTTCTTCTCCAATGGACGTTATCAGAAAGGTCTCCATAGAGGATTACGGAGACGTCTCCACCGAGTTCGGTAAGGTGATGTACCGTGTGGATGTCCTGGGCGAGGACGGTGTCAGCGCCATGAACCACCTTATCCGTAACACTTCCTCCGAATCCCTGAGGGCTATCTGTATAGACCTTGCCAATGCCATGCAGTCAGGGGGTGGCCTGCGTACCTATCTCGATATGAAGTCCAGGGAACTCATGAGTATGAGACGGAAGATGCAGCAGGAGTTTGTGGATTCCCTGGCTGTCTACGGGGAAGGCTACCTGAGTGGGGTTGTTATGAGCGTCGTACTGGTGGTACTCATGATAGTAGTCACAAGTGCCCTCGGAATTGATCTCGGGCCATTCACCGCGAAACAGATGTTCCAGTTCTTTGTCTACTTCATGCTGCCATTCATCAACATCGTTTTCCTGATCCTGCTGTGGATGAAATATTCAAGGAGCACTCTATGAACTTTGCTATGAATATTGAAAGATACCGCATGGTAATGCAACGTTATATCCGGATACTGACAATACGCTACGATATCAAGCGCGAGTATCTGACACTGGGGATCCCGGTATTTGTTGCATTGCTGATATTATCTATGGCCGTCCTTACAGGCCATTCTTTTGTGACCGATGACGCATCGGCCGGTGGATCTGTGAATGACGAAGCTGCTTCAAAAAAAGCCGCATATGAAGCCCTTGTTGCTGAAATGGAAGCCGCCGAAGCTGCTGAAAGAGGTGAGGTCGTGGCTGTTGCAGAAGAGGAACCTGAACCGGAGGTACCTGAACCGGATTCAGAAGGCGATAAATCAAAAGACGACCTTGATCACATAATGGTATTTGCCGTACTGGTTGCGATAATTCCATACTCATTAGATTCCTATTTACAGAAGAAGCTCTTGCAAAAGAGAGAAATAGCCTTCAGTGAATTGCTGTACAAACTGTCAGAGCTTATGAGGGGTGGTATCGATCCTGTTAAAGGTTTCATCAATCTGTCAAAGACAAATCTCGGTGTTATCACCAGCAATGCACAGGATGCTGCCTCTTCAATGGTGCTGGGCAAGTCGTTTGAAGAATCAATGCACAAGATGTCAGATTCCATGAAAAGCCGCCTTGTGGCCAGGTATATCGATGTAGTGGTCCAGGCTGCGTATACTGGTGGGAACGTTGCCGACCTGCTATTCAGGACTTCAGAGGATATGAGGTCTGTAATCGCTATTCAAAGGGAGAAGGAAGCAAATCTGAAACAATACATTGTCATCTTCTACCTTGCCCAGGGAATCATTGTGATGCTCACATACATCCTTTCTACATCCCTTCTCCCTCTTATTCAGGGTGTGGGCATGGAAATGCTTGGGGGTGCAGGTCTGTCGGATATTAATTTTGAACGTGGTTTTTTCCATATGATCATACTGAATGCATTATTTGGTGGTCTTATCGTAGGACAGATCACGGAAGGAGAAATTAAACACGGATTCAAGCATTCTGCTGCACTCATAACCTTGAGTTATATTGCCTGTGTGACCCTTCTGCTGCCTGCAGGTGTAGGAGGTTCCTACATTATTGATGTTGTCTCCGGTGATAGCCAGGAGGTATTTGGTGGTATTCCATTGCAGCAGCCGATAGTGTTCAATGTGACCGACATGGATGGCAATCCTGTTCCCAATGAGTTTGTCAAATTGTCAATATCGCCTGACGGGGTGATAACAAGTTCCATGACAGAAGATGATGGTACGGTAAAAGTGGCACCTGTGCCCGGATCTACAGAAGGTACATACATCGTAACTGCAATGGTGGGTGAATCAACAGGCACAGCAACCATTATAGTTAACGGAGGAGGGGATTAAGTTCCTCTTTTTTGGCTCAATGGGATCCATATCCTGTACTACCTCTAAGCAAGGCCGCAGAGATGCAAAGAACAACTCTCTGCGTCCTTGCTTTCTTATTAATAATTTACAGATTAATGAATACAAAAAGATCAATATTTGTAGATGTTAGCCAACCCTTTCCCGTGTGTCCATGGTGATCCCCTGACTGGTTACATTATAGGCTATCATTTTGTTCAGGGGAAGGCTGCCTTTCATTTTTGGAATGTTTATATATCGGTTTATTTTGCCACCAATATACTCCGTTCTGAACTGGATCACGCCATCGACCATGGAACGGATTATCTTCTCAGCCCTTTCAGGAAGTATTCCCATATCTGCTGAAAGAAGGAACGTGATGTTTGAATCTCTGCTGATGTTGATAAGTGATTCAATAGCTTCGGAAATGACCTCTACTTCCTCGTGAATGAACAGTGATGAGAACATGTCTATGATGCAAACATCGGCTTCGTTTATGTTATGTAATGGACCTGCATTTTCTCCATAGAGCCTGTTGCATAGTTTATGCCTTTTGTAACACATATCGAACAATGCTACAGGTTCTGAAAAATTCCCTATTATCGTCAGATTGTCTTCGATGTTCTGGATTCCAAAATCCTTGAATTCTTCGATGATTATTTTTTCAGAACTTCGTGTTGAAATGTAATACACCTTTTTTCCGATTGCAAGTGCATCGGAACTTATCTTACGAAAGAAAACGCTTTTTACATCTCCGATGTCTTCCTCTATTAACAGTACCACGTTTGAAGGTACGTTTTTCAAACCGAAGCTAGTCAGCACCATCAGATTCCTTAAAGCAATCATTGCTTAAATCGTTTTGGAATAAAATCGACATCTATAGACATTATAGAGTCCTATATATATTACATTAGTAAAGTATATAATTTGTAATCTGCTTTACATCCAGGATGGTTGGTAATGATATGAATTCGTTCCTGAAGGACACACGTGGCGTTTCCGTTATGTTTGCAACATTGTTGCTAATTCTAATTACCATCATTGCAGCTTCCGGCGTTGCTTTCATGGTCTCTACCATGCAGAAGGATGCCATGGACCGGGAGAGCCACCGGGCTGCTGTGGAAAATGAAGAGCTCAGGATAGTCTCCATTGAACCGGTCCATGGGAACAATGGTTCATGGAAGGCGATAGATATTACCGTATTAAACCTCAATACTGCCGACTCAAGGGTCTCCTCAATACGAGTCAATGATGGTTATTTCCTTCACTTCAAGGCCTATGACGATTCAGGTATATTTGATGTGTACAAAGACTACCCTGAAGTATACAGCGCCAACCACAGGATCACTATACCTGCCACAAAGAGCAAGATGATCCATCTCAACTTTTCGGACATAGTTATTAAAAAGTCAGAGACTATTTCAACATCTGCCTGGACCAACAACAGCACAGACTTCACTTATCAGCTAAAAGAACATCCATGGAAAGCCTATAATGGCGTTGAGTTCGACTTTCAAGTAAATAATACGACCAGCATGACAAAATGTTTACAGACAGGCAATTTCACGCTGGATGACGAAACTCAGACAATCACTTTCCTTGGAAATAGCTCGGGTGGCAATCTTACCAACACTACTGATTATGAGATCTTCTACACAGTAGATTTCACATCATATGCCGGCTCTGCTCCCCCTGAGAAAGAACCTCTCAGGATCGAGCTTATTACTTCCTACATCAACATCTTCAAGGAACTCTTCACTCCTCCAATGCCAATAGCAGAGGTACAATTCAAGGTCGAATATCTTCAGAATGCCAACGGAACACGGACTCCTAATAGTTACCTAATACTGGACGCATCTGATTCCAGGGATTCCGATGGTTTTATAACAAAATACAAATGGGCTGTGTGGAAAGATTCCGGTAATGTTACACTGTATGACTACAATCTGTCAGGTATGGTTGTAAGGCCGGTTGGAATTGACCCATATAATGACCAGAATGTTATAATCGACCTGGAGCTCACTGATGATACAGGCATGACTTCCCGACTCAGTCAGGTTTCCGGAAACCTGACCATCCTTTGATAACACTTACAAAAAAACAGAGGTGTAACTCATTTCAGAAAAAAGAAAGATCCAGCTAACAGGTGGTTCCACTTACATAGTGTCACTACCCATTAAATGGGTTCGTGAAAACGGGCTTTCAGCAGGGGATGTTGTCACTCTTTCCGCAAGGCCGGATCGCTCTCTTACAGTCATGGCAGAACCTGGAAATGAAGAAAAGAAACATCGCTCGAAGATCGAATTCTCTCTTACCGGTGACGCCGAGGATGACTTCAGGCTTCTGGTCTCCAACTACCTTGTTGGTTACGATATCATTAAGATCATTTCTCCGAATGGTTTCAATGCAGATGAAAGGAAATTCATAAAGGAGGCTGCACGGAAACGTCTTATCGGAATAGAGATAGTCGAGGAATCAAGGACCGAGCTTGTGTTGCAGAGCCTGTTGAACTATCAGGATATATCACTGGATAAATCGATCAACAGTATGAACCGGATAATCTCCTCCATGCTTGAGGATGTTCTGCGCTCACTTGAGGAACACGACCTTGAACTGGCCAGGGATGTGATGCAGCGGGATGACGATGTGGACAGGTTCTACCTCCTGACAGTAAGGCAATTAAAGGCAGCAATCGATGACTCATCCCTTGCCCAGAAGATCGGTATCCCACACTCCAAGGACTGCCTTGGCTTCAGGCTGGTGGCAAAGAGTATTGAGAGAGTTGGTGACCATGCCCAGAGGATCGCTAAGAACGTAATTGATATGGATGCTCCTCTTGACGTTAATGATGACATCCTGAAGTTAGGCAGGTTATCCCTGAACGTCTTCAAAGACTCCATGGAGGCAATAACGACTGCAGATGCGGTGTTTGCCAACAAGATCATCAAGACATCAAAGAAGATATCCTCAATGGCGGCTCATTTATGCAATAAGGATTGCGGTACGGAAAACAGGATTGGTGAGAGTAAGAGAAATATGCTGGAAAGCCTTCAGCGCATCTCTGAATACAGTGCCGATATCGCAGAGATCGTTATCAATATGCATGCAAAAGAGATGAAGGATTCCTGCCAGTTATAGGAATCCGATGTATTCAAAAAGACTGATCCTTGCCCATATTACAAGCAGGTTGTTGACCACCAGCACAAGTCCTAAGAGGCTTATCCCTGTTTTTGATAATGTCCACAGCATAGTGGAACCCGATGATGACCTGATAGAATGGTAGGCCCAGAAAACAACGCCCAGTATAGCTATTTTCACGAGAAGTAGTGACCATATACCGTAATTGACTATCATGGTCGAAAGGAATCCGTTCTCCTCAAATCCGAAGCCACTCTCTATGGCATGGAATGTCGTAAGGAAATCGCCGATCACGTATAGCAGGATCACATATCTGATGTCGTAAAGGAATTTGCCTATCTCTGACACGTCGAAACGATTAATGTTAGCATTTTTTCTAAGCATATTTTGTAAACTGTGTGCTCAAGTATATCTCAAACATGTATATATTTCTTAAAATAATGAACAACTTATAAAAATAATGCACATATAATCGAATGCTGTGTGCATGTTCAACTGATTTTTACGGTTTGCCAGTATACTCCAAAATGTATAGGAATTCTATATTTGTTATTCGTTTTGGCTCAATATCCATTTTCTATATAGCAAATATTTTATAGAATATAATGGGTAATAGGATTCTGCCTACTGTAGCATCTGCCTGCAGTTGAATCCGATATCTGCACAGTTTACAACAATGACAAAATAAAGTTTCAGGTAGAATGATATTATGACAGAAGCCGTATCGAATTTAATGAACCATATCCCTCAGGGATACAGCCTGAGAAGGATCCAGTTCTACTTCTGGGTGGGTCTTGTCTCGGCAATACTGCTGAGATTGATAATCATTGCTGATTATTACAACGGGATAATGGCAAAAGCTCTCTTCTACCTGGGTGTCATGGGTTACCTTGTCTTCTTTGCTCACAGGTACCATATTGCAACACGCAGGGTAGGTGTCCTGAGGAATCTGGAGTTGCTCAAAAAAGTAGAAGAGAAGAGACCCCTGAGCGATCAGGACTACGAAGGGCTCGAATACATCATGTGGAGTCTTTCGGTCTCAAAGGAACGCTTGAACTATCTTGTGATCTTTGCATTCTCTATACTGGCAATTGCTGGCTCGCTGATGCTTGATCTTGGAATCGTCTGAACATTGAACACGAGAACATTTACAGTACCAACACAGAATGCAAAAGAAACGTAAATCAGGTGAAATATATGACTACGACAAAGGAAGAGATCATTGACAGGGCAAGACATGCTGTTATGGATCTCGACGAAAGTGCCGTTGAAAGAATAGCAAATGAAGCTCTTGAAGCAGGCATGGACCCCGTTGACCTTATAGAACAAGGATTTATTGAAGGGTTAAAATCCGTGGGAGACCTTTTCGAGGAAGGCAGGTCCCAGATATCCCGGGTGTTTGAAGCATCCCACATAGTCGATTCCGGGATAAATGCACTCAAACCTGAATAATGAGTTCAAACAATAACATATTCTGGTTTGGCAATCTCGTAGTCGGAATTTGAATAATTGTCTATCTATTGGTTCCGCCTGAGGGCGGAACCCTCCTCCTTCTAGTGACCCCTCTGTTTCAGGTCGGTCTGAGTTCGTCTTAAATAGCTGGATCTCACTGATATTTTCAAAATATGTCTTCATCTGTCTTTTCAGCAGAGCAAAATTATATATATCTATAGAATTTACTCAGTCCTCATCTGCAAATATATAAAATGCAGCAGGTCTATACTATAACTCCTGCCTGGCGGATATGTCTTCCATCTGACGGTTATTTGCAGGTCGAATGGTCAATTTATGAAATTTTGATCGTACACTAAGCACAATGCGTTTAAACCTTAATCCACTTTAACGCTATGTAATTATTATAGGTGACAATAATGAAAGGTACTCTCAGTCATGACCCCTTTGGAGCGAAACAGATTTTTGAAATGGATGGTAAAGAAATAACCTTTTACCAATTAAAAAAACTTGAAGAACTTGGTCTTGTCAAATTATCTGCACTGCCGTATTCCATCAGAATCTTGCTGGAAGACCTTTTAAGGAATATCGATGGAAAAATTGTCACCGGGGAAGATGTAAAGAATCTGGCGGGCTGGAGTCCGGATTCGGTCCCTTCAACTGATATTCCTTTTATACCTTCAAGGGTCATACTCCAGGATTTCACAGGTGTGCCTGCGGTTGTCGACCTTGCGGCGATCAGGTCCGCCATGGAGAGACTTGGCGGAGATCCCGATAAGATCAATCCTGTGATCCCTGCAGATCTGGTAATCGACCACTCCGTACAGGTTGATTACTACGGTACTTCCTATGCACGTAACTGCAACGAAAAATATGAGTTCCACAGGAACCAGGAGCGTTATGAGGTCCTTCACTGGGCGCAGAAAGCCTTCGATAACATGAAGGTCGTCCCTCCTGCAAGCGGTATCATTCACCAGGTAAATCTTGAGAACCTTGCATCGGTCGTCCATCTGAAGGAAAAGGACGGCGAACTCGTAGCTTATCCTGACACAATCGTAGGTACTGATTCACACACTACGATGATAAATGGTCTTGGTGTACTCGGATGGGGTGTCGGCGGAATAGAGGCCGAAGCCGTGATGCTGGGACAGCCATATTACATGCCGATACCTGAAGTTGTAGGTTTCAAGCTCACAGGTGAGATGAAAGACGGTGTCACAGCAACCGACCTTGTACTCAGGGTTGTGCAGATGCTGAGGGAACACGGTGTTGTGGGTAAGTTCGTTGAGTTCTACGGTCCGGGTTACAAGACACTTGAGCTTGCAGACAGGGCCGTACTTGCGAACATGGGTCCCGAATATGGCGCAACCATGGGTTTCTGTCCGGTAGATGATGTCACACTCGATTACATGATCATGACCGGAAGGAGTATAGAACATGTGGCCCTGGTCAGGGAATACTGCAAGATACAGGGTATTTTCATGGAAGATGATTCCCCTGAACCTGAGTTCACATCCACGCTGGAACTTGACATGAGCACCGTTGAGGCAAGTCTTGCAGGACCGAAGAGACCACAGGACCGTATCCCCATGCAGGACATGTCAAGGGCCTTCCACCAGACCATGAAGGATGTCTTTTCTGCAAAGAATGGCAAGGAGCTGACCTCTGCAAATGAGGATTACAGCCGCTGGCTGGAAGAAGGCGGTTATAGCATTGCAAAGATAACCCATCCCCATCACACCGGAATAGAAAAGATCAAATGTGCCGATGATGCCATTAACGTAACACATGGTTCTGTTGTCATTGCTTCCATCACGTCATGTACCAATACATCCAGTCCCTCGCTAATGATGGGTGCCGGCCTGCTTGCAAAGAATGCAGTGGAGCGTGGCCTTAAGGTAAAACCGTTCGTAAAGACCAGTCTCGCACCCGGATCACGCGTCATCACGGACTATCTGGATGAGGCTGGGCTTACACCCTATCTTGATGCACTCGGTTTCCACCTTGTGGGTTATGGATGTATGACCTGCATCGGTAACAGCGGGCCACTAAGAGAAGCAATTTCCATGGAGATAGAGAAAAAGGACCTCACAGTTGCTGCGGTACTCAGTGGTAACAGGAACTTCGAGGGCAGGATAAATTCACAGGTAAAGGCCAACTATCTTGCATCCCCGATGCTTGTGGTGGCCTACGCCCTTGCAGGAACCGTCGACATTGACCTGACAACTGAACCTGTTGCATGTGATCCCAACGGACAGCCCGTCTACCTGAAGGACATATGGCCCGGAAAGGAAGAGATCGATGCAGCGACAAAGGAATTTGTCAGGCCTGAGATGTTTGAAAGACAGTATTCCAACATATTTGAAGGAACCGCTCTTTGGCGGAATCTTGAAGCTCCTTCCGGACTGCTCTATGACTGGGATGCCGATTCGACCTACATACAGGAGCCGCCATTCTTCAAAGATTTCCCCCTGGAAACAGAAGATATGAAGGATATAAGGGATGCGCATGTGCTCGTCCTTGTAGGTGACAGTATCACTACCGATCATATATCACCTGCAGGTTCCATACGCACTGATTATCCGGCAGGCCAGTATCTGCTTTCAAAAGGCGTTGATGTCAAGAACTTCAATTCATACGGCTCCAGGCGTGGTAACCATGAGGTCATGATGAGGGGTACGTTCGGGAACGTCCGCCTGAAGAATCAGCTCGTCCCCGGAAAAGAGGGTTCATGGACGCTATACGTACCTTCGGGCGAAGAGATGCATATCTACCCTGCGGCAATGAAATATGTTGAGAATAAGATCCCTCTGATAATTCTTGCAGGAAAGGAGTATGGTACAGGCAGCTCCCGTGACTGGGCTGCAAAAGGTACCCAGCTCCTGGGCGTAAAGGCGGTAATTGCGGAGTCATTTGAGAGGATCCACCGCAGCAACCTTGTCGGAATGGGTGTGTTGCCGCTTAAGTTCATGGAGGGCGAAAATGCCCCAAGCCTTGGCCTTACGGGCAGAGAAACATTCGACATTCTGGGAATAGAATTGCTGCAGCCCAATGGTGAGCTCAGTGTCGTGGCAAAAGATTCGGAAGGAAACACCAGACAGTTCAATGTTGTTGTGTGCCTGAACTCAGAAATTGAGGTAGAGTACTACAGGAACGGCGGTATCCTCCATAAGTTCCTCAGGGACAAAATCACAGGGGAATAATTATCCCTTTTTATTATCTCTGTGTTCTCCTGTTTTCTTTTTATTTTCCATATATTATTTTCTTTTTGTTTGCATATTATCCTGAAGCAATGTTTATATATGCTAAAACAAATGGTATATAAGGGATATTTTACAGGGATATTTTACCAAAACATATACTTCCGTTTGGGGGCGCTTACTTGCAAGAAATAAAAAAGGGGCTGGAAGGCATTGTAGCCTTGGATACCAGAATTTCTTTTATCGATGGTATGCAGGGCATTTTAAGATATAGGGGAATCGATATTGAACACTTGGCAGAGATGTCATATGATGCTGTTTCTTTTTTACTGGTCAACGGGAAACTCCCGAATGAGCAGGAACTGATCGCCTATTCAGATAGGTTGAGAAGTGAACGTCGCATCAATGGGGAGATGATAGACATAATGAGGGTCTGCAATTACGGCAGTGAAGCACTTGATTCCCTCAGGACTGCTATCTCCTGCACTGCTCTTATGGATCATGAGAGCGACAACAATTCACTGGAGGCAAATCAAAATAAAGCTATCAGGCTGATAGCAAAGTTACCCACGATCATAGCTGCGCTGTACAGATGCAAAAATGGTGACTTCCCTTGCCAGCCTGACAAAGAACTCTCACATGGGGCTAATTTCCTGTACATGCTAAGAGGTGAGAAACCTACTGAAGTTGAAGCCGAGGCTATTGAAAAAGACTTCATATTAAGTGCTGAGCATGAATTGAACCCATCAACTTTTGCTCTGCGAATTACAGCTTCCACACTGGCAGATGTTTACTCGGCCATAATCACCGGACTATGCACCCTTAAGGGTCCTCTTCACGGAGGTGCCAGGAGAGGTGTAATGGAAATGCTGGATGAGGTTTCTATACCCGAGAATGCAAATGACTATGTGTTATACAAGCTGTCTCAGAAACAAAAGATAATGGGTTTTGGCCACAGGGTTTACAGGGGCTACGACCCACGTTCAAGGGTGTTTAAGGAGATGGCAAAAAAGGTGGCATATGAAAGCAGTGATCCAAAATGGTATGAGGTGGCTGAGAGTCTGGAGCATGTTATGTACCGTGAATTCCTGGAAGTGCGCGGCAGACCCATTTACCCGAATGTCGACTTCTATTCGGCTGTAATTTATAAGTATCTGGGCATACCCTCCGAACTTGCAACTTCAGTGTTTGCCATCGGAAGGGTGTCTGGCTGGACTGCCCACTGCTTTGAGCAGTACGTGGACAATCGTGTTATCAGGCCGCGGGCACACTACATATGAATCTTTGAGGCCTGTTCACTGGCATTTTTCAGGGAATGGTTCATTTTCTCAAACCCTGCTTCGATATTTTCTCCCATCATGTACAGTATCAGGGGAGCAAGTATCCCCCGGAACCTCTCGCACTGGATAAGCCGTGTCCTGTTCTCATCAAGCTCTTCGATCCTGAAGGCATGTTCGCCGTCAAATATACCTTTTATCCACATGCTACCCAGCCACCTGAATTCCTTTACGGGTTCAACCTTGAGGACAGTTGGTTTGAATGCCATGGATTTGGAACCCGGAGGAGTAAGCTGTACCTCCAGCTGGGATCCGGTCTCAAGTTTCCCATTTTTAATAAGCATGAAAGGGTTCCAGTTTTCAAAGTTTTCAAAATCTGTCAGGATATGCCATACCTTTTCGGCTGGAGCATTGATAATAATGTCGGTGCATATTTTTTGCATCTAGAAATGGACCTCCCTTAAAGAAGGGATAAGCAGAATTGTGTATTTTTCTTAAATACACTGATATGCAATTTAGTATTTAAGGTTAAAGTATCTTTCTCAGTTCATAGTAATAGTTCCCCACAGGTATGAGGGTGGCGACCAGATATACAAGCCAGCCGACTAAGGGTAACTCGCTCAACAAGAGCAGTATGAACACACCAAGCACAAGCTCCAGCCATGGTTTACTTTCCCGGCCGACCTTTGAGAACACATATTTGCCGATCCACATGCCTGTTATGATTCTCGCAAAGTAAAGGACCGCTGCTATCATTAAGAGAATGAGGACTCCGATAGGTATGCCTACCAGCGTGAATAAAAGCAACACTGCAAGCACCCATGCACCGAGCATGAGTCCAAAGCCTATAAGAAAGGTCTTCCCCGGTGAAACTGTTGTTCTGTCAGCCAAAAGCTGCATCTTCCCGGGCCATATGGCAAGGACCACAAGGCCAATGATCGTGAGGACCAGGTATTTGAAGATCCACCAGAGAACTGAAAATACACCGATACCGCCGTCCTCGTCCCTTTCTCCTCCCTGGACAAACTCAACTTCGCCACCGACCGTTCCTTCGGGGATGTCGATACTTTCCGGGGCCATGTACCTGAGATCACCTCCGATCCCTGCACCAGGCAGTATAGTAAGTTCTCCTGCTTCCAGGTCCGCATTTCCTTCGATCTGTCCGCCGATCGTAAGTTCACCGCCTGAGCCCATCGCGTCCCCGGCAACACTTCCGAGCATCTGCATTTGTCCTGATGTGAAAGAAAGGTCTCCTCCGATACTTGCCCCGTTTGCAACCATTGCATCGCCTGATGCAGACAGCAGGTCATCCCTTACTTCTCCACTCATTCTCAGTGTGCCGGATGCTACCCTGATATCATCTCCGACACTTCCTGAAACTATGACATCTCCGCTCATCACAGTGAGGTCCTGTGTTATATTTCCCCTTACTTCCACCCTTCCGCCGGCAGCTACAACATCTCCCATGACGGTTCCGGTGATGACTATATTGTTCCCGGCGATATAGAGATCGTCATCTATGACCTCGTCTATGATGACCACATCACCGCCTCTCGTGGTTAAAGCGGCGGCAGGGCTACTAAGAAAAGCCATAACGAGTAACAGGATTAAGAAAAGCCAGAGTTTTCTTTTCATGATCTCCCCTATGTCCACCCTTAACACATTTAAGGTTTTATCAGTTAAAATCTTTATCGGAAAGTAATATATGAACCATTATTAGAATTAATTTTAAAATTTCTTCGCTTTCACTGCTTTTGAAGGCTGCTACAGAATAAGAAATAACTACCACGTGATCAGGAAAGAAAAGATTTCGATGCACTAATGTGCATCCTGATTAAGAAAATTAAAGTTTTTCAGCTATCTGAACAGCATTCAAGGCAGCGCCTTTGAGTATCTGATCGCCGCAGACAAAGAATTCAAGGCCATGGTCACCAAAGACGAGATTCTGCCTTATTCTGCCAACTTCCACATCGTATTTCCTGGTAGCAGTAATGGGCATTGGGTAAACATTGTTCCCGATGTCATCTTTAACTTCAATTCCTTCAATTGCGCTTAGCAGTTTTCTGGCATCATCAGGATTTACAGGCTTCTCGGTCTCAATGACTATGCTCTCAGCATGTACTCTCATGGTGGGGATCCTTACACAGGTACAACTGATAGGCATATCCGGTTCACTGAAGATCTTCCTGGTTTCCCAGACAACCTTCATTTCCTCACGGGTATAATTGTTCTCCTGGAAACTGTCTATATGGGGAATAGCATTGAATGCTATCGGATAAGCAAAGACCTTGTTACCAACTTCCTTACCATCAAGGTAATTACGGGTTTCTGCTTCAAGTTCGCTCATACCGGCTGCACCGGCTCCGCTGGTTGCCTGGTAGGTGCTGATAATCACTTTTTTTACACCGTATTCCCTATGAAGTGCATACAGGGGAATGGCTGCTATGGCAGTTGTACAGTTGGGGTTGGCAATGAGCTTCGATTTCCCTATGGTTGCTGCATTTATTTCAGGGACTACCAATGGTACATTAATGTCGTACCTGAAAGCACTGCTGTTGTCGATCACATAGCATCCTGCACTGGTTGCCTTCTCTGCATTTTCCTGGCTCCATCCGCCGCTGATCGCAAAGAATGCGATGTCCATCCCGGAATAATCTGCAAGGTCGGCATTCTCAACTGTGATCTCCCCAAATGGGGTTTCCATTACCTTACCTGCACTCCTTACCGAGGCAAAGAGCCTTAATTCTTCCACAGGGAAATTCCTGTCGTGCAATACTTCTATTATTTCTCTACCTACCGCACCGGTAGCACCCATAATTCCTACTTTGTAACTCATAATTATATCATCCGTCAGCTTGCCGGAGTTTCAGTGAAACACCATTTTTTAAATGAATCCACGATATCGCAAATTGAGCGTTATTCTTGCCAGTATCATATATATGGAATGATATGAAGATTATCCTCGGTTCAGTAGTTCTGGTGTATAGTATTATTACAGCAGTATTATATAGACAATTATATGATTTAGTATTTTATTATGAAGTTGATTTTTAGATTCATGTATATGAAAACATATGATAACTTATTTAAACTAGGGCTGCAATTTATGTCACATGCAAAAAGAAAATCGAATCTATGTATCTTCAGGAAAAGCAAAGGATATCTATGAAAACTCAAGCGGAACTCTCCTTTTTGAATTTACCGATAGAGTAACTGCTTTTGATGGTAAGAAAAAATCGGAATACCATGAAAAGGGTGAGATCACTTGCAAAGTAGCAGAATACTGGTTCAAGATCCTGGAAAAGAATGGTATACCTACACATTACATTGAATGCCCCACCTCAACAAGTATGATTGTCAAACGCCTGAACATAGTACCTGTTGAAGTCATTTGGAGAAATTATGTGGCAGGTTCTCTTTTGCGCCGGTTTGAAGCAGGCGACAATGTGATTCCCGAAGACGTGGAACCAAAAGAAGGCTCGCCGATACCGGGTGGAATGATTGAGTTTACAACTAAGTTCGAAGTCGTGGATCGGCCCGTAAACACGGATGAAATAATATCAAATGGCTGGCTAAGCAAAGAGGAAATTGAATATATAACCGATCTTACACAAAGGATAAATGAAATAATAAGCCAGGAACTGGCTACCAGTGGTATAATACTGGCAGATTTCAAAGTAGAGTACGGAAGAACTTCGGATGGAAAAATCATTCTTGCTGATGAGGCGGGCACTCCGGATGGATGTCGTTTTTGGAAAAAGGCTGATTTTGATAAAGGAGTAATAGCAAGTCTTGACAAAGATGTGTTCAGAAAGGATATTGGAGACTTGAGTATTGCTTATAGGGAACTATATAGTAAGTTACAGAAAACTAATTCTGAAACATAACACCAGGCACTTACATTTGAGGAGATCCCGATGGAAGATCTGAATAAAAATTCTTTAGATGAGCTGCTTTTATGGGTTATAAGTGTCGATCGCCGTCTGGTACTTATGGAAGCAATGAAGGATCACACTATCATCAAAGCTTCTGATATTGCTCATGAAACAAACAGATCAACACAAAATATCAGCCGCGCTTTGAAGGAGCTTGAAGATAAAGATCTGATAAAATGTTTAACTCCTAAAAAGGCAACCTGGAAAAAATATGTTTTAACGACCACGGGAAAAGAAGTTTTGAAGAAGATGGAAGACGAATATTATGATTGATATCTTCTTTTCCGGCAGTCCCGGGAACTCAAATCAATAAATATTGGCGATTGAACCGCTTTTTTAGATAATGGGTACTTTTGCGTCCGGATATACATTGTATATATTGATAATTATGGAGAAAAAACATGTCCCTGTCAATGCCTCTACATGAGCCCGTGCTGATTTTTGCTCTATCAATGCTTGTTTTCCTTATAGCACCTCTTCTCTTCAAATTACTTAGATTACCAGGGATGATCGGCATAATCCTTGCCGGTGCATTAATCGGGCCCAATGCTCTACATGTGCTTGAGAGGGATGAGACCATTGTGCTTCTTGGTGAAATCGGTCTTGTATACCTGATGTTCATAGCAGGACTGGAGATCAACATAAATAAGTTTATTGAGAAGATAAATAGGAGTTTGACCTTTGGTACATTATCATTTTTAATTCCGCAGGTTGCAGGCACTGCTGTAGGATATTATATATTGGGTCTGCCCTTTATTGAAGCCCTGCTTTTTGCATCCGTGTTTGCTTCTCAGACCTTACTTGCATATCCTGTTATCAAGAAGCTTGGTATTGTCAACAATGAAGCCATTACTGCAGCTATTGGAGCTACTTTACTTACTGATACAATGACCCTTATGGTTCTTGCTGTTGTGACTTCTTCTCTGGATGGGAGCCTTGATCTATTCTTCTGGGCCAGGTTACTTTTCGGGCTGACTGTTTTCTTTGTAGGCTCGTTGTTTATTGTTCCTCGCATTGCACGATGGTTTTTCAGTAAACTTACAGATGAGAGTTATTTCGAATTTCTTTTTGTGCTGGCTATAGCATTTATACTCGCATATCTTGCAGAAATTGCTGGAGTTGAACCTATTATTGGGTCTTTTCTGGCCGGCCTTTTGCTTAATCGTTTAATTCCAAACACCAGTCCGCTCATGAACAGAATAGAGTTCGCCGGAAATGTATTGTTCATACCTTTCTTCCTTTTTTCAGTAGGAATGCTTACAAATATCCATTCTTTCTTAGAAGGAGGAAACCAGCTAACTGTGGCACTCTGGATGATAGGCGCTATGTTCATTGGCAAGTTTGGAGCTGCATGGCTTGCAGGGAAAATATATCGCTATAACAAGGATCAGATAATGAGCATGTTCGGTTTGTCTATAGGGCATGCTGCAGCAGCACTTGCAATTGTGCTGGTCGGTTTTGAAGCCGGTCTTTTCAATGAGGGTCTGGTAAATGCCGTAGTGATAATGATACTTGTTGTCGGTGTAATAAGTCCTCAGATCGTTGAGATATATGGTAAAAGGGTTTCCCTTGCAGAGAGTGTTACATGCCATCCTCAGGAAGCAGATTCCCGTATACTGGTTTCTTTTTCGACACAATCTGTTTACAAGCAACTTTTAATGGACCTGGCCCTGATGATACGGGAGAAAAGATCCAGTGAACCATTGCATGTACTTTCAGTTGTAAAATATCATGGCCATAATTCTGAAAAAAAGGTTGTTGAAGCTGAAAAAATGCTTATGGAAACTACTAATTATGCTGCATGCGCTGAAGTTCCTGTAAACACTCATGTGCGTCTTGGCTACAATATAGCTTCCGGTATAATGGGAGCGATTCTAGAGAACAGGATCTCAACCGTCGTAATTGGTTGGGATGGTGTCAATTCTCCAAAGGAAAGTATCATTGGTTCGGTCATTGATCAGGTACTAAGGGGAACTAAGAAACATGTACTTGTTTCAATGATAAGGAATCCTTTGTGCAATACACAGGGAATTACTCTTATAATCCCGCATGGCATGGATCATAATTCTGGTTTTTGTTCCGTAGCGGACGCCATAAAAAGGATAGCTGAACAAACATCAGCACCAGTGAAAGCTATGATTGTGGGGGATAGCCCCAAAAAATATAAAGAATTTTTCAATGGGTCAGGTTCTGATATTTCCATTACATTTGAAAGTATAGAAGGATGGGAAGCTCTTACAGAATCTCTGGATGCAAAAGGTGAACGCCAGAATGAGCTACTAATAATTGCAAGTGCTCGCAGGGACACTCCTGGGTGGAATTCGGTATTACAAGTGCTACCAAGACGTATAATTTCATCTTTCAATGGCAATCTTATAATAGCTTATCCACCATCCGAAGAAAGATTTGATGATAAAGCAGATTACAATATTTTCCTCCTTCGCTAAACCATAGGGTAGGGGGAAAACGATTGACCCAGGTGGGTTCACAAGTGAACATTGTATCTATTATGGCATTGTTAATCAAGAATAGCTAATTCTTTATTCCTATATTTCATTAACAAAAG
>JAWSUM010000051.1:0-20279 GCA_033549165.1 Methanolobus sp. | reverse complement strand
ACTCTTACTGTTGCAGGATGGCCCGAAAGAAATGCAATTCATCCTTGAATCAATCAACACAACAAGAAGGCATCATTTAGAGATCTTTCAGATTAAAAAGAAAAACAGGATTATTCAGGAATAAGACTGAATACGGGAAAACTCACACCATATGTGTAGGTTACATTGGAGACAGACCTGTACTACAAGAAGTTGCCTTCAAGATCGATGGAAGGCTGTACACGCCTAATCCCGCCCTGCAAGAGATATATACAATCGTAAAGAACAGAAAATAATAAGAAGACATACGGAATGGAATTACCCTAAATTTAACAGGGTCAAAACTCTCAAAGCTTTCAATCCAATCAACAGCTTTCCCAAGTTTCCAACCTTCCTTTAACGTGGGCACTAAGTGTAAATGGCTTATCTGCTTCAGCATTCTTCTTCATGTAATGGAGAGTATCTTTAGAGAATCCCATTTTCTCCCACTCAGAATAAGATATATTCAACATCCTTTGCCTGATTTCCTCTGAATCCTGCCTTTCGCTATATACAGACCTGCCGAACTGGAAACCATTCTTTGAGAAACGTGGTATCCCCGTGGTTCCGACATGAAGTGTATCTGTCGATACACCACATACAGAACTCATGGAGCTTGTCAACAAACTGTCACATGAACCTTCATCCTTCGGAACCACCTGAGTGATCCGCGAAGGTGTTGTGGTCAAGAACTATGACAAGCAGATCTTTGCCAAGTAGACGATGAGAAAACTGACTGCCCACTATTGTGTCCAGTATCTCAAAGCATTCCTGAACTGGGAGTATGAAAATGATATTGAGACACTTCACCGCAGGTTCACAGCTCAGTTCAGCAAGGCTCATGGAGGTGTGATTAGTTCGAATCTCAGCGGAACCAACACAGATTCCTCATATCACTAATCTTGCATCAAAATGAGCTGCTTTCAAGTATCAACTCTTGATTCAAGAGACTCAAGATAGATATCTGTTTGCGAAATGTTTAAATGAATGTGTGTTTAACTGAGATAACAGCGTTTACAATCAATAATAATCAGTTGTTTGATTGCGGCTAAATGATCCAAAATCAAGATTAAATACTGTTTTCCAAGCATTTATGAGGATTTAACATGGGTGCCATCGAAAAATACCAATCATTCTTCATATTAGGGTCTGTCGTTGTTGGATTAATTCTTGGGCAAAGCACGACCATACAAAACTATGCAGCTCTTTTTATTGTTCCTTTTCTAATGGTGATGCTATATGGGATTTTTTTACAGGTTCCTCTCAGTCAACTGAAGAATTCATTTAAGAACTGGAGGTTCGCCAGTGTCAGTGCAAGCATAAATTTCATATTCAATCCTCTGCTGGCATTTGCTCTTGGATTCCTGTTCTTAAGTGATGTTCCTGCCCTGTGGATAGGATTCATTATGCTGATGGTAACCCCATGCACTGACTGGTACTTGCTTTTTACTGGCATTGCACGTGGTAATGTGCCACTTTCCGCTTCCATCCTGCCTATGAACCTGATCCTCCAATTACTATTGTTACCGGTTTATTTGCTGATCTTCGCAGAAACCATCGCAGCGATCGATCCTGTCCTGTTGCTTGAGAGTGTGCTCCTTGTACTCTTTGTTCCTTTCTCTATATCTTTGATCACAAAGACGGCCATTCCAGGGTTGAAAGGAGAATACTGGCTTGAGCAGAAGATCTTTCCAAAACTTGACCATGTGCAGTTCTCCTTTTTAAACCTCGCAATTATTGCAATGTTTGCTTCACAGGGCGGATCTCTGGTCCAGAATCCCCTGATACTACTCAAACTCATA
The DNA here is from genome assembly GCA_033549165.1 of Methanolobus sp. Lineage (GTDB taxonomy): Archaea > Halobacteriota > Methanosarcinia > Methanosarcinales > Methanosarcinaceae > Methanolobus. The sequence goes on along the minus strand of JAWSUM010000051.1, from coordinate 18,459 downwards.
CCTCCGGTATTGCTTTTCTTTGTAATAGTTTTCATTGTAGGGCAAATGGTGGGAAGGTATCTCCGCTTTTCATATGAGGATACTGCCAGCCTGAACCTGACAACCCTTGCACGCAATTCTCCCATAGTACTGGCAATCGCGCTGACAGCATTTCCGGAGGAGCCGTTGATAGCATTGGCACTGGTGATCGGTCCACTGATAGAGTTGCCTGTACTGGGAATCATATCTCACACATTGCTCAGAATAAGGAGCATATGGGTCAATGATGAGATAACTACCTGATAAGGACTTAACCGGCTTTCACATGTACATGCCATGGACGTGTCACTGCAAAGACAATCCGCAAATGGCACCTGAACCTTATGATATCCGAAGGTGTACCCGAGAGTATCGCTGACTTTATCCAGGGCAGGGCACCTGCAACGGCGGGCAGTGCGCACCATCTGAACAAGGTGAAGCAGGCAAAAGAGGCGTATGGGAGAATTGTGGAAAGGTTTGTGATATAGGCATTTAGCATTTGAAAAAAAATCGTGAACAAAATGACAGCCCTAAGAACAGAATAAAATAAAAATCATAGTATATTTTGCACTGGAAGCACAGGAATATAAATATCATATGTGGTAAAAAGCAGCCTGACACATGATTGTAAAATTGCTTGTGTGTTTTGCCAAGGATTGCAATTAACCCATGACAAATATAATCCCTCATATAGTATTAGTTATATTTTAATGAATGGATTTATATATTATTCTTTATACAATCATATACGAGCATGTATCCTCCGTGGCATACTTTACAGATATGGAATGAATTGAGACTGGTAATATCTCTGATTGTTAACTATACTACATGTTTTTCAAAGAAATTGAATTCACGTAGATGGAATAATAACATTCCAATGACCCTGAATGTTCGAAAAAGGCATTTAGTACCGTTACTTCAATACTTTTTACAAATCTTGCACTTAATCAGTTTTCAATTATATGGGATACAAGATACATGCCATGTTGCACATGGAAACAACAGATTTGGTGTGTATATTCAGGCGAAATTGTTTCATCTATATCGGGGGTACGGTAGATGGATCTAAAAAAAATAAGCATTGGTCATAAAATATTGTTAGTATCTTTGTTATTAACTATATTACCCGTAACGATTGTTGGTTTTTATGCTTACGGGCAAACAGAAGCTGGTACTTGGTCTCAATTAGAAGAGTATTTGAATGACCAATTGTTCCTTGAAAGGGTTTATATAGAGTCTACTTTCTCCCTTGCACAAGACAAAGTAAATAGTGACCTGGGAGTTGCAAGGGCTGTTTTTTACTCTAACGGTAATCCTGAAATTGTTGATGGACAAATGGTACTAGGGGAAGATTATGTTGTCAACAATAATTTTGAGATTGTCGATAATGTCAAGAATATGGTAGGAGGGACTGCTACTGTATTTCAGGTACTGGATGGAGAGGCTGTAAGAATCTCTACTAACGTTATCACCGATGAGGGAGAAAGAGCAGTCGGTACCACAGTGTCGCAACCAGTGTATGATACAGTTGTCAACAAAGGTGAAACGTTCTACGGAAGGGCATGGGTGGTCAATGCCTGGTATCTGACCGCATACGAACCAATCAGAAATAATGCTGGTGAGATTATAGGTATTCTTTACGTTGGTGTTCTTGAAGAGCCATTTATCGATACGATAAGGGATCATATGGGTGGAATTGTTGTAGGTGAGACTGGATATATCTATATAATGGACTCTGAAGGAAATCTTGTACTTCACCCTAGTATGGAAGGTGAGAATGTCTACGAGCATGAATTTGCAAAAGAGATTATCAATAACAAAGAAGGTATTATTGCTTACGAGCGGGATGGTCGAGAAAAAATTGCAGGCTACACGTACTATGAGCCAAATGATTGGTATATAATATCAGGTACTTATTATGAAGAGTTTGCAGGTCCTCTGCTTGCAATCAGGAACAGTTTAATAATGGCTGTTTTAGTCTTTGTAATTCTTGGTGTTTTAGCTGCATTCCTTCTAAGCAAATCTATTTCTGGTGGAATTCAAAAAATAGTTACTGAATTTGATGACATAACCAATGCTACTCTTCAGGGTAAACTGGACAGGAGAGCAAATATTGATGTAGGTATTGATTTTGAGGCGATACCCAGGGGTTTCAATCAGGTACTGGATGCTGTGAAAGAGAATGAAGAAAAGCTCCAGGCATTCATAGACAATGTCCCTGTTGGGATCTTCCGTACTAATTCTGATGGAAAAGCTCTTCAGGCAAATCCTGAGATGGTACGGATCATAGGCAGAGAAAGTAAAGAAGAATCCCTCGAATACATGCAGAATGTAGGAGAACAATTATATGTTAATCCGGAACGTCGTCGCGAGCTTATCAATGTCCTTGCAAAACAGGGTCATGTTGAGAATTTTGAATTTGAGGCTTTACGTGCAGATGGCAAACATGCCTGGTTAATGATCAATGCAAGAACAAATGTAGAATCAAAACCAGGCGATGATCCGTTTTTAATAGATGGATTTGTCCTTGATATTACAGAACGTAAAAAAGCAGAAGAAGCACTGAAAAAAACCGAATTGAAATATAGGCAGGCACACAATATACTGCAAAAGGTCATTGAAAGCCCTAAAGATGTTGTCATATTTGCACTTGACGAAGATTACCGCTACATCGCCTTCAATAAAAATCACCAGATGACAATGGGACATATATGGGATGCCAAAATAGAAATTGGTGTCAATATGCTTGATTGCATCAAAGGTCCTGCAGATGTGGAAAAAGCAAAAGTGAATTTTGACAGAGTACTTGCAGGAGAAGCCTTCACGATTGTTGAAAAATACGGTGATTGTTTACCCGAAAGAAAATGGTATGAGAATGTGTACAGTCCTCTTGAAGGCGATAAAGGAAATGTTATCGGACTTACTCTGTTCATGACTGACATCACTGAACGTAAACAAGCTGAAATGGCACTTCTTCAAGCCAAGGCCCTGGCTGAAGAATCTAATAAGATAAAATCAGAGTTCATTGCGAACATGAGCCATGAACTTCGCACACCGCTCAATTCAATCCTTGGTTTTTCCCAGATATTGAATGAAAAAATGTTTGGAGACCTGAATGAAAAGCAAATGCGGTATGTCTCTAATATACTGAATAGTGGCACTCATCTGTTAGAATTAATCAATGATATTCTTGATATTTCAAAAATAGAATCTGGCAATATGGAATATGCACCTGAGATAATTGATATCAAAGAAGTAATGGATGAAATCATTGTATTAACGGAACCTCTGGTAAAAGAGAAGAATATTGATTTTGAAGTCAGCAGTGCATTTGAAAGGCTGGAAATAAATGCAGACAAGATGAAAATCAAACAAATCATATTTAATCTTCTTAGCAACGCAATCAAATTTACACCGAAAAATGGCAAAGTGTGGTTTGATTCTAAAATAATGACTGGAACTGTTCACATCTCTATATCAGATAATGGTATTGGCATTCCACTAGAAGAACAAAAAGCTATATTTGAGCCATTTAAGCAAGTAAGTTCATTCGCAAACCGTACTCATGGAGGAACTGGGTTAGGACTTGCTATTGTTAAGTATTATATAGAGATGCACTCCGGGGAGATACATGTTGAAAGTGAAGTTGACAAGGGAAGTACATTCACATTTACAATACCAATTAAACAGAGAAACGTTTGATTGCTATTAATTGTACTCTTTTTTACAACCCCGCATCAGATATACACGTGTGAGATTGACGAAACGAAGCTCCCCAATGATTTTGAATCAGAAAAAAAGATATATGGCGGGCCTGGTGAGATTCAGAACCCCGATGATGCTTCGGGAGCGCGGATCGAGGTGCTAACCTTTACTAAGCTCACCCGGTCATATCCTGCTTGCTGTCAGGAGAGTAGATGCCTGCACCGATGAGCCAGTCCTGGTCTACCATTATCACGTAACTCAGTTTTTGCTTGACGGTAAAGTCGTCTGAAGGGTCCGCATAAAGATAACGAACAAAACCCCTGCCGTACTGTGCAGTGGTGATCATATCCCTGATGTATGCAGTACCGTTAGCGTCCGTAGTGTTCCACCGGTTGGTTCCAAGAACCTCGGGCTGGAAGGGAAGGGCCAGTGTATTGCCTTCGGAATCATAGGCAAAGATATAGAGTTCGCCATCAACGAACTGGCCGTTCGGGTCATTGAACTCCCGGAGAGCGGCCTCCTGTCCATGGACATGTGCATATTCGGAAGCTGCCTCGACAAAAGCCACGAGTTCCTCCTGAGATACGGATGAGTCAGCAACTGATGTCGGCGTTGTCCCGCTAAGATTCGCAGATGCATCTTCATTTTCCGACAGGCATCCTGCGACCATAACCAAGGCTCCGGTCAGTGCCACAATAAGCAAGAGATATTTACATTGTAGAGACAGTAACATGAATAAACATATACTGTAAAGATATAAATAAATAGTTATTAATTTCACTATCTGGAGTAGGACACTAAAAATGTCAGATCGATATCAGGACTATAGCTGTAAGGTAGGCTACCACACCTGCACATTGACGTGGAGCAAGTTGTCCCTCTAAAGAAAATCATATAGATAAGGTGGATGAAATCAATTTTCAACTTACTCATTTAAAAATGCAAAGTCCGCTTGAAGCATAAGTTGAAGAGTTAGAAATACAATTCGCTTTGATGCAAAGGTTATCAGCAGAATCAGAAAAGTGTGGTAGGCCCGATGAGATTCAGAACCCCGATGACGCTTCGGGAGCGCGAATCGAGGTGCTAAGCTTCGCTCAGCACCGCAATGAGAATGACAGGACTTCAGTTAATCAAGAGAAATCAGCATCAGAAGAAGTAGTTGAGTGTGGTGGGCCCGATGAGATTCGAACTCATGACCCCCGCCGTGTAAAGGCGATGTCATAACCGGCTAGACCACGGGCCCATTGCGAATGATATTAGCTGCTCGGTGACGCTTTCACCTTAGAGCATCCCCATAATGTAACTAGTGATATATAATCCTTTTTGGTGAAAACGGGTGATATATAAGGGATTTCAAGGAATTTCCTCTTCCTGCAGTAAGTGGCCGGATGTGGATTGGTAGCTTTATATACTCTCTGAACGAATTCCTGTTATGGAGTGGATAATGTGGCAGTAACGGAGACATTAAAAGACCTTTACACCCTCCTCAGGGAGGAAGATACGGAAAAATTGCTTTCCATCTTTGTCGGGGAACCTTTGATAGATACGCCCATGGAAGGCAGGATCACGGGAGAAGAGGCGTTCATCGGGTTTGTGGACCGGCGGCACCAATGGCTGAAGGGGCATGATGTGGGATATCAGTTCGTTGAGATCACCGCAAACGTCAAGCGCGTCTGCGTCGAAGTTCTTCTATACTTACAGCATGACACCAGGAGTATGGACCTGCCCGTAGCGATCGTCGCAGACCTTGACGGAGACAAAGTATCTGCGATACGGGTATATCATAGTATGTGGCCGCTGACAGGCGGGCACAGGGTGAGGGAGCCGCTTCTGGAACCTGTGGAAGGGCTTGAAGAACCTGATTTTGTCAAACATTACATGCAGGCGCTTGGTGATGGTGACGCTGCGACGATCGTGGAGCTCTTCGAAGAAGACGGATATGCCCGCGAACCCAGCAGTTCGGGATACACGCATTCGGGAAAGGACGGCCTGAGGGACTTCTATTCCAGGATATTGCAGGACGGCGGCATCTCACTCAGGCACTGCACAGCCACCTTCGATGGCAAGCGCGCAGCAATCGAATACATTGCCGAAGCCTGGGGGAAAACAAAACTGCCACCGCAGGCAGGTGTAGCTGTCTATGAACTGGGGAAGAACTGGAAGATGCAGGCAGCCAGGATATACGACGATGTGACACCACCCGGAGAAGAGTGATAAGTCCGATATTCGATCTCTTCAATATCCGGACTTCTTTCCGGTCATTTCACTTATTTCCACCCTGATGACCGTAATATTTTCCAAGGACTTCCCAGAGTACATTTGGTCATTGAGCCCGGAATATTTCCCCATGATGATGTTCAATGCATCTGATTTTGCCTTTTTGTCATCAATAAGGAAAGCTTCGCCGAAGCCAATGATGCTGTAGTATCTCATGCCCCAGTTACATGCATTTTCCGATGTAACTACCTCCGTCATGTGGTCAACCTCAAAACAAACAAAAGGGTTTGTTTTGATCATGCCTATCTTTTTACCTTCCGGTGCAGCGTGAAGATAGATCGCATTCTCCCGATACGCAAAGTTCATTGGAACTACATAGGGTTCATTGTCAACACACAAACCCAGTCGACATACTATCGCTTCCTGCAATATGCTTTCAATCAAGGCTGTATCCAGAATCTTCTTTTCGCTTCGCCTCATAGAACTTACCTTTCGGATCATCGATCATCTGCGGGAAATGTTCACAGACCATGTCCCTTACCTCACTCAGCCACGCCTGCCTCTGTTCAAGAATGCTTCCGGCTATCGTCCTGAACATTCTGCGATGGAAGTTGCTCACACCACAGAAGTCAAAGATACAGTCCTTCCATATTCTCTCCAGCGGATCCCCGAAAACGGCGTTCTCCCGCTCCTCGGGGGTATTCGAGGTATTGAACACCAGAGCCGTCCCTGCCTTGAGCAGCCCTATGGGAAGGCCGGAACCGTCATCATCATCGGCGAACCTGTATGCCACATGTTCCCGGAGCACCCTGTCCACCCAGCCTTTGAGGATAGCCGGGGGCTGTCCCCACCAGTTGGGGTGGACAATTATAATGCCGTCGGCTTCCCTGATCTCTGCAATATGTGTCCGGACCAGCGCATCCTCCGACCTGTCCGTCACAAGTTCCTCACCCCGCAGGATCGGATCAAATCGCTCCACGCACAGGTCATGGAACCGGACCTCGTGCCCGTTCTCATTAAGAGCATCGACAGCAGTCGCTGCAATGGCATGGTTGAAGCTTTTATCGTAAGGATGGCCGAGTATGACCGAGACTTTCATTTTGAAATCAGCATCCTGGATTCAGATTTAATCTGCAGTATAACTATGAAATAACTATGGACTTACACCAGATAATCCACGACAACCCTCTTTTCATTGATCTTCCCTACGTAGTCGGCAACCTTGACATGCTCTGGATGTTTCTGGTAGGATAGCAATGCTTCTTCATCCCTGAACTCCGAATACAGTACTACATCAAAGGCAGCATCAGAAGAGTTGATGTTGATGCCAACCTCAATTTTCCCGATCTCAGGTATCATGCCCTTCAGGCTTCCAAGCATCTCCTTCATCAAATCTGCATTTTCCTGCCCGCTCCTGCCTTCCGCAACATCCTTCAACTTCCACATGACAATATGTTTTAACATCGTATTCCATTCCTGCTATTTTGAAAAAGCTTTTGCAGGGTCTTACACAGTAAAAGTTATAAAACTAATGCAGCATGTGCATGCATGCCAGTTTTTTTCCGCTTACATGGTAATACCTATTTAAATAATAAAAAAGCGAAATAAGGCATATGCCTCACGAAGCATATTACCAGGAAGACGATGAGGAAGACGAGTTTGCAGAAGAGTATCTGGGAGATTATGCAAGCATCAGGTCCATCGTAGGTGAGGCTTTGCCTTTTCAACTGGTAGCAACATTCGGAGGTGTTGCATCAGGTATAATCCTGTCCGGCATGACAGATGAGCTGCAGATGATACCCGGACTCATAGTCATTGCCCCTGCGGTCCTGGGTATGCGCGGGAATATATCATCGACACTTGGATCCCGCCTCGGCAGTGCTATCCATATGGGTCTGATCACAAAGATAGACAGGAATCCGGAATTGATGAACAACGTTAGCGGCTCTCTTGTACTCAGTGCAATAATGTCCTTTATTCTCGGACTGCTGGGTCATTTTGTAACTGTTGCCCTTGGAATGCAAAGTGCAGGTCCACTAACACTTACTCTTATCGCTGTCCTTGCGGGTGTATCCTCCGGCCTGATACTGGCATTTGTGGCCGTACTGCTCGCCCTGGGTATGTTCCGGTTCGGTTTTGACCCGGATAACGTTGTCACGCCTGCCATCGCAACTATCGGTGACATTGTATCAATGATAATGATCTTCTTTGCGGCAAAGGCGGTGCTCTTGCTGTGACATACTATACCATCAGAGGAATAGTTGGAAGAAGTTTCCCGATAATTCTTTTCACTTCCGTAATAGGCATATTCACCGGACAGATACTCAATGTCCAGCTGGATAACCTTGTTGCAATGCCTATCATTCTTATCCTTATACCTGCACTTATCAAAATTGGCGGTGATACTGGAAGTATGCTGGGAGCCCGCCTTTCATCTGCCCTGCACATGGGTCTTGGAGGTAACATCTATCGCAATCCGGTTGTGCGCAATAGTGTGCTCTCGGCCTTCATAGTCGGTATGTGCGCCTTTACTTTCCTGGGAATCGTCGTGTGGATCACCGGCATAGTGCTTGAGATAGAGATAGCATTTACAACACTTATGGCACTATGTATCATTGCAGGTACTTTCGAACTTCTGGCTGTTTATTCAGCCACCCTTATGATCGCTTTCGTATCACACCGTTTCGGTGTGGACCCTGATGATACCGTCATCCCTGTAATAGCCACACTTGGAGACCTTATCGGCGTAATAGGAATATTTAGCACCATGCATTTGTTGAATATCATCTAGTATAGAAACAAAAACGAAATAGAAAACATGAAAGGAATAAACTGGTAGAAAGATTATGAGCCCTAAGGAAATAAAGTACATTCCGCGCAATCTCAAAGATCTCCTGATCGAGACTAAGGATATGTCAGAACTGATGGTCGACCTTGCATATTCTGCAATGATCTACGATGACGAAGACATTGCGGAAGAGGTCATCAGCCTCGAAGAAAAGATGGATACCCTTGACTATCACATGAAAATAGCTGCCATGCTGAGTGCAAGGCGTGTTGAAGAGGCTGAAGAGATGTCCGGCGTGTTACAGGTTGCGAGTGCATCCGAGAATATCTCCAATGCAGCAGGAGATATTGCAAAGATAGTCGTCATGGATATGGGTATCCCCATGGAACTGAAACTGGCTATGAGAGAAGCCGAAGAGACCATTACAAGAGCAACTGTCAGTGAGAACTCTCCTCTCGCAGGCCGCACGCTGGGAGACATTGAGCTCGACACTGAGACCGGAATGTGGATCATCGCAATCCGTAGGCACAATGAATGGATATACAACCCGAACCATGCAACAAGGATACGTGCCGATGACGTACTTTTTGCCCGGGGACATGATGAAGGTGTTCCTATATTCATGGAACTTTTGACAGGTCACAAGTACGTTCCGAGAGATGTGCAGCATGAGCGTTTCCTTATAGACCTTGAAAGGGCCGTTGACATCATAGTCGAGATGAAGAACATGGGTGAACTATCCGTAGGGCTGGCATACTCTGCTCTGCTTTTCGACAACGAGGATCTGGCACACGAGGTAAAGGCTCTTGAAGTGGAAATGGATGCAATGAAATACGAACTCCAGCACTGGGTCCTGGAAACTGCAAAACATGTGCCTGACGTGAACCAGCTCAGGGGTCTGTTGCATCTTGCCAATGCAGCCGAAGCTATCTCAGATGCTGCATATTCCATTGCGGATACTGTCCTCAGGGACATAGAACTTCATCCGGTCGTGACCCTGGCTGTAAGGCAGTCCGATGAGGTCATAACAAAGCTCGTTGTCCAGAAATGCTCGCCAATTGTGGGAAAGACATTCGGCCAGCTAAAACTTGAGACAGAGACTGGATTGCACGTAATGGCGATCAAAAGGGATGACAAGTGGGTATATCGCCCCAACAAAAGGACTACCATCCATGCAGGGGATATCCTGGTAGCAAGAGGCTCCCGTACTGGAGAAGATGCACTCTTCGAGATGTGTGCCTGTCCCTTTGAAGAAGAAAATGAAGATAAATCCTGATCCGGAGATCAGGACCTTAATATTTCCACGGAACCATCCTTCTTACCGATGTAAACCTCGTCGGCGTTGGTGAAGATGCCATGTTCCACAATTCCGGCTATCTGTGAGAGAAGAGAAGACATCACCACAGGATTCTCGATAACGCCAAAGCTTGCATCGATAATGAAATTACCATTGTCGGATATGACCGGACCGTCCTTCCGTGATGCAAGACGCAGCACCGGGTCTCCACCAATCGTTCTTACATGCTTTGAAACAAGTTCCTTTGCATACGGAAGCACTTCCAGTGGCACATAATGGTTCAGTTGCTCACTGTATTTCGATTCATCGGCAACTATCACAAAACGTTCTGCAGAACGTGAAACGACCTTCTCACGTGTGTGCGCGGCCCCACCGCCTTTGATAACGTTCAGGGCAGCATCGATCTGGTCGGCCCCATCGATCGCGATATCCAGCTCAGGATACTCAGCAAGACTTGTGAGGTCGATACCCGCCCGGATGGCAAGCATCTCTGACTGGTATGATGTCACGACTGCAAGAATATCAAGACCTTCTTCAACACGCCTGCCCAGCTCGGCAATTGTGTAGGCAGTGGTCGAACCGGTCCCAAGACCGACTACCATTCCATCCTTTACCAGGTCAGCAGCTGCAATCCCTGCAGCCTTCTTTTCCGGGCTCTCTCCGGTAGGATTCCTTTCTTTCATCAGAACTCAACCTTGAATATGATTACGGGGAAAGTCTTCGCCTGTCCCTCGGGAAGAGTACCACATCACGGATGTTCTCAACTCCCAGCATGGTCATGACAAGCCTCTCGCAGCCGATACCCCAGCCGGCATGTGGTGGCATACCGTATCTGAAAGCCTTGAGATAGAACTCGAAGCCTTCCGGGTCAAGACCCTGTGATTCGATCCTGCTCACAAGAAGCTCAGGAATGTGTATACGCTGTGCACCTGATGAAAGTTCCATTGTCCTGTGCATCATGTCAAATCCCTTAGAAAGGACCGGGTTGTCCTCATAGGGCATTGCATAGAATGGCTTGATCTCTGTTGGCCAGTCGATGATAAAGTAGTGTGATTCGCCTGTTTCCCTGAAAACATGTTCACCAATGGCATGTTCGGCAGCGGTACCAAGGTCGTCTCCCCAGTTGAGCATCTCGTCGGTGTTCGCATTGACTATCTCGATGGCTTCATCATAGGTAACCCTCTTGAAAGGGAGTGCCGGTACTTTTAACTCGACGCCGAGAACCGCAAGTGAATCGGATGCATTTTCAATTACCTGCCCATAGATGTAGGCTACCATTCGTTCAAGGATATCCATTACGTCGAAGTGGTCACAGAAGCTTGCCTCAATGTCAATGGAGGTCGCCTCATTGAGGTGCCTGCGGGTGTCGTGCTCCTCTGCCCTGAAGATAGGGCCGATCTCGAATACCCTGTCAAGTCCGCCGGACATCAGTATCTGTTTGAAGAGCTGGGGGCTCTGGTTCAGGAAAGCCTCCCTGTCAAAGTAAGTGATCGGGAAAAGGGATGTTCCGCCTTCTGTTGCCGTTGCGACCACCTTCGGGCTGGACGTCTCGATGAATCCGTTGTCTGTAAGGAAACTCCTGACAGCCTTCAGGACCTCATGCCTTACTTTAAAGATCGCTGTGGTCCTCTCTCTCCTGAGATCGATGAATCTTGAATCAAGACGTGTGTCAAGCTCAGCTTCGACCTTTCCGGTGGTGTCCATTGGAAGTGGGGAGTCAGCCTCATTGAGAAGTATGATCTCATCAGGGATGAGCTCATAGCCATTCGGGGCCTTGCCTTCAGGTTTGACACTGCCTTTTATGGAAATTACGGATTCCCTTACAAGTTTCCTGGCCTGGTCCAGGAGTTCAGGGTCCGTTTTCTTTTTTACTAATGTGACCTGGGCCTTTCCAGTACGGTCCCTGACCACAACAAAACAAATTCCTCCGAGGTCACGTACCTCGTAAACCCAGCCGGCGATAGCTACTTTCTCATCGCCCAGCTCTTCCGGGTTAATATCTGACGCATAATGTGTCCTGAGATCTGCTAATGACATAAAATCACCTGATTTTTAAAAATGCTACAATTAACATAATTCCTGTATCAATAACTCTGGCACCAATACTTGCTGCTTTATTATAAACCTAATTATTCATGGCATTCACAGGCTGCAACAAAACTCCTTCCCGATATCTCGCCTGCAACGTCCTTCTTCATTATCCCTGCCACGGCCTCTGTATCACCGGACTGGCCCAGAGCCCACATGAGCTTCACAAGTGCGACCTCCGGAAGCATATCCTCACCCTCAACCGCGCCTGCTTTGAGTATGTCCCTGCCGGTATCGTAAACCCTGTCACATACCCTTCCGTTGAGACATTGGGATGTCATTACAACGGGAATGCCGGAACTGACTGCCCTCTCTATCTGTGGTATCCATTCGGTGGAAACGTGTCCGAGTCCAGTGCCTTCTATTACAAGTCCGCGATAGCCGGCATCGATGAAATATGAAAGGATATCAGGGCTTGCACCAGGCGTGAATTTCACGAGTGCGCATTTTGGCTCAAGGGAACTTTTACGTTCAAGTTCCTTTTCACCCCTTTTGACATGGTCCGCCTTTATCTGCAGCTCACGGCTGGTATAATCCACATAGGCAATCGGATCAGCGTTGATGGACCTGAAGGCATCCCTTCTGGAGCTGTGCATCTTCCTGACCTTGGTCCCGCGATGTACTGCACATCTTCCGTCGGATTCGTCATCATGCATAACTACGGTGACCTCCGCAATATCGCTAACCGCAACAAGTGCAGCACATATTGCATTCATGGCATTGTCACTGCTTGGCCTGTCAGCACTGCGCTGAGAACCTACAAAAACTATAGGCACAGGAGTTTCTATCATGAATGATATTGCAGCAGCCGAATACATCATTGTATCCGTTCCATGGGCCACGATTATCCCGTCGGCACCTTTCTCGATCTCCTCAGCTATGGATCTTGCCAGTTCCTGCCAGTAATCTGCTTTCATGTTCTCCGAAAGGATATTATAGATGGCACGGCCGCTGAAATCGGCTATCTCCTTCAGTTCCGGAATGGCCTGCAGGATATCATCGGCTGAGAAACGTGCTGTTACAGCACCGGTCCTGTAATCGATCTTACTTGCGATGGTACCACCTGTGGAAAGGATCGAGACCTTTGGCAAAGAGGCTGGCTTTTCCACTGAAACAGCCGGGCCTTTAGCCGCAACCAGTGTGTTTTCGGCTTTTTTCTTCTTTTCCACAACCGTAATAGTGGCATTCCCAGGGTCTATTCCCGCATTATATCCGCTGTTCATCTTGAGGACAATGTGCCTGGTGGTGCTTGGCATGACGATGCCTTCGTATTCCACACCGTCCTTTTCGACCTTTACCCTGTCGCCTTCTTCGAATTCCATGATCATCCCTTACTATAATGTATAAGTGTTATTTTGAACTATCTTCAATGCACGTATAGACCACTGCGAAGAGGATTTTGAGCGATTCCTCGATACCGTTGTTCAGTTCTGTAATTCTGGAGTTTGCAAGTTCGAGCTCTTCAACTCGGCTACGTATCGCCCTTTCAACTTCATCCGGGGAAGGACCGCCTATTATGCTGCGTTTGCGTATGTTGGAAACCGGGTCAAGTGCCTCCCGGACCATTTCCGGGCTCAGTCCGCGCTCACTCAGCTTCCAGCCCAGTACATCCATGGCAACGGCATCGATGTCCTCCAGGGTGGGGTCTCCCTTTCCACGTGCCAGTACGCCGACTATCTGGTGTGCTGTCCTGAAAGGAATGCCTGCTACCCTTACCATCGTATCGGCAAGCTCGGTGGCCGTGGTGAAACCTGCTGTCGACTGCATGGACATTGCATCTGCATTCACTCTCAATGTGGCAAATATGCCTCCCATTACCCTTACGGCAGCCCTGGTGGTTTCCACTGCACGCCAAAGGTTGGGCGTGGCTTCCTGCAGGTCCCGATTGTAACTCTGGGGCAGAGCTTTGCAGATAGATATCAGTGCCATAAGAGAACCGATGACAGTGCCCGATTTACCACGGATAAGCTCGGCGGTATCCGGGTTTTTTTTCTGTGGCATGATCGATGATGTTGATGAATAACTGTCATGAAGCTCGATGAAAGCGAATTCGGTAGTTGACCATAGAATCAATTCCTCTGCCATCTTGCTGAGGTTTACCATGATGTTCACAAGTATGGAAGCGGACTCGATCATGAAATCACGGCTGCTCACGGCATCCATGGAGTTTTCCATCAGCCTGTCGAACCCAAGCAGGGAACGGGTCCTTTCCCTGTCAAGTGCAAATCCCGTGGAAGCAAAAGCTGCAGCCCCCAGTGGGCACTCATTGACACGGGAGAAAGCGTCAATCAGGCGCTGCGTGTCCCTTGCCAGTGCACCGGAGTGTGCCAGCATGTGATGAGCGAAAGTGGTAGGCTGTGCGTGCTGCAGATGGGTGAATCCGGGCATCAGTGTGTCCTTGTTCTCGGAAGCCCTGTCCAGCAGGTTCTTCCTCAGCTGAGTGAGCTCTTCCATAAGTGAAAGCAGCTCGTCCCTTAAGCGTATCCTGATGCAGGTGACTACCTCATCATTACGTGAGCGGCCGGAGTGCATCCGTCCGCCGACATCCTCACCGACCATATCAATAAGCCTTGATTCGAGCGAGATGTGTATGTCCTCGTAGGAATGATCGAGTTTCCCGATCCCTTCTTCCCTTATCTTCAGAAGACCCTGCAATATCCTGCTGCAATCCTGCTCCCTGATGATGCCCTGTTCCCTGAGCATGACCGTGTGTGCCAGGTCCACAAATATATCGGCCTCGAAGATCCATTTATCAGCCGACATGGATGAAGTGAAGTTCAGTATATCTTCATCAGGAGTGGAAGACAGGCGTCCCCTGCGTAAAATATCGCTCATGTGAATCCTCGCTTAGTTAAACAATAATAAAAGTGACTTGACTTTGTAGCGTGGTATGGGTTGAATACATAAATAAGAATCGGTTTTTGAAGATGTGATAGAAGAGCCACGGGACCGTGCATAGACTTATTAAAGAAAAACTTCAAGGTTTTATGGGGAGTTAGCGAAGGGTCCAATCTCAGTATTTCTGCCCGGACGATCCTATGGTACGTTTGGAGAAAGATATCCTCAGGGAAGTAGAAGTTCCGGATGATGTGTCCTACGGTTCTCAGACAGTAAGAGATGTTGAGAACTTCAGGGTGAGCATGGAAAGACTGCCAGCATCTTTCATTCTATAACTGCAGTGACTTTACAGAACCTAGAGCTTTATGTGACATGTTAGGAAAAGAGTTGTCAGGCAAAACATGCATTCAAATTCAACAGATTGATAAAGGAGAAATATCTTAAATATTTATTCAGTTAATCGGCGAGGAAACGATCCGTAATGTCAAGCAAGGAAACATTCGAAATAGAAGACAAGTATTTTGCACCATTCTTCGTGAAGCAGAAGATCTCCATCGAAAAAGGAGAGGGAGTTTATGTATGGGACGAAGAAGGAAGAAGATACATCGACTTTACGGCAGGCTGGGGTGTGACATGCATTGGTCATGCCAATCCGGTTATCACCGACGCACTGATCGAGCAGGGACGGAAGATAATCCAGAACCCTAATTCCGGACTGACATATTCACCTGCACGTGCACGTCTGCTGTCCCTGCTGACAGGAATTCTACCTCCCAATCTTACAAGAGTGTTTTTTACGAACAGCGGAGCTGAAACGAACGATGCTGCAATCAAATTGGCCAGGAAGGTAACCGGCAGGCCTGAAATTGTTTCCACTTACCAGAGTTTCCACGGACGTACTATCAGTACAGCATCGGCCACAGGCCAGGTCAAGAACAGGGACAGGTATCGCCCACTGATGCCCAATTATCGTTTCGTTCCATATAATGATCTGGCTGCACTGGAAAGTTCTCTAGATGAGAGTGTCGCAGCAGTGATAATCGAGCCTATCCAGGGTGAAGGAGGAATTCGCATACCCTCTGATGATTATCTGACAGGGGTCAGTGAGCTGTGTAAGAAGAATGGCAGCCTGTTGATCATGGATGAGATCCAGACCGGATTTTTCAGGACAGGTCCGGCTTTTATTACAGGCTCAAGTGGTGTGAGTGCGGATTTCCTGACCATGGCAAAGGGAATTGCAGAAGGTTTCCCGTTCGGTGCTTTTGCCATGTCTGAAGAAGTCGGGAAAGCTTGAGACAGGTGACCATGGCGGCACATATTGCGGAAATCCGCTTGGCTGTGCCGTTTCCTATGCAGTGATAAAATACCTGATTGACAACGATATTTCTAAAAATGTGGAAGAAATGGGTCATTTAGCTCTTAACCGGATGAAACAATGGCAGAATGCATATGGTGATACGGTTGCTGATGTGCGGGGAAAAGGTCTTCTTATAATGATCGAGTTCGGGAACGAGGATGTCACCACAAAGGTCAAAAATGAATGTCAGGCAAGAGGTTTGCTTGTCACCCAGACCCAGGGCATTGGAATCAGGATATTCCCGGCGCTGAATATAGGGAAGGATGAATTAGAGGAAGGCCTGCAGATTATGGAAGATGCAATTGGAAGTGTTGTGAAGGGAAGCATTTAACCGGGATGCTCTTTACTTTTCACTTTACTTCTTGCTTGGTTGGTTCAGTATTCAAAAAGCGACTGTTTTCTTTCTAAACCCGGACATAAGGCATGAGTATCAACAGCAACTCCGCAACGAAGCCCGAGAACACGGGAATTGCAAGATTGTCATCGATCTTTTCAAAGCTTGTTTCTACAATTGTGGCAACAAGTGCCATGACAAACGCAATTCCGGGGCTTGAAAGGAAAGCATAGCCGATAATAAAGTCAGTGATGAACTCGGCAGTGCAGCCTTCCAGGGATTTCCTGCCCCCGGCTATCTTTGTTTTTCCGAATCTCTTGCCAACCAGTGCCGCGCTCATGTCCCCGAAGGTAGCCATTAGAATTGCAGCATAGGCAACGCTCTCACTGAATACTGAGACTGCAACTATGGCTCCAAGTGTGAAATAAACGTGTCCTGCAAGTGATGTTTCTTCCTCCCGGCGCAGCAGGTAATGTATAACAGGCAATCTGTATCCCAAATCCAGCCTCATGTGTTCGATGATTAGGACAAGTACAAGGTAGGATGTCATGAAATACAAGACAATCGTTTTTCCGAAAAAGAAGTAGACAAGTACAATGGCAACTGATGCCAGATGAAGACCTTTGCGTAATATCTCGTCCGTAAAGGTTCTGGGTGCCATATCTCTTATTTTATTTTTCCAGATATAAAAAGAGTTCAATGCTATGCCGGAAACTGATTAGGATGCTCTGATGCTCACTTATTCAAAATTGAGATCTCCGGACAAATATGGTTTCCATCATATTTCCGGAAGATCACCCCATTATACAAATCTCATTTTTTGTACATTCCAGTGACGATAAGATATATCTGAATACACTTACAAATCAAAATAACCGAATTAATGTCCTGGCTGTGGACGGCAGACATGAAGATAGGTGAAGAATTAAAGCAGTCAAAGTTCTGTTATTGGCGTAGAGTCCTTCAGGTAGTAGTCAAAAAGATCTTTTCCCCACTTAAGCGCATCCTTTGTACTACACATTATGTATTTATTATCAAAACTCCCATCTTTCTTAAGTGGGTTTATGACAATATGGTAATCATCAAATGTAAAGAACAGGAAGTTCATTTTTTGATGGTAGACATATAGTTTGAAATAACCACTTTTGATAAAAAGATTAAAGTGTTCATAGTAGTCAGTTCTGACTTTATCGAACAGATTCTCAGAGACAATATAATTAATAGTGATTTTATTATCTATCATCTCAGTGAATCTTGATCGGTAATCTGGATAAAAGATGTTACCAACCGAATGAACATATTCTGTTGTTTTATCTTTATGGTAAGTTTTGTGCAGAGAATACAATTCCATGACTGGAGGAGTTATAATCTCATAATGTCTCAACTCATTAATTCTTTCTAATAGATATGAGGGAATAAAATCGAGGTTACGGGTTCCCCAGTAATCAACATCTACATCCAGGACTTCAATAGTATCTGTTAAAGGCCTCATCTCATCTACAATCAGTTTCCCAACAGTTGTTAGTTCGTAGGTGTCATCATAGTGAAACACAAGATAATGTTCTTCTAAGACCTTCATTTGTGGAAGCAATGACTGTCTGGTTGTATCCAGTGACTTGAGAAGAAAGTCCATTTCCTGAGGGCCGTCCTGCAGCAGCAGGAGCGTATCTTTTCTCTTTCCAGAATTAAATAGCACATCAAGTAATGTTTTCTTCATTTGCTTTCCATTCTCCCATACTGTTGCAATTTAATATTACATCCCAAGTTTGACAGTTTTCACTCCTTGATGAAGAGAATGTGTTCTTTTTATACCC